>JAIORK010000049.1 GCA_021108215.1 bacterium
ATTATCAGTTTTCTTGAGTCGAGGGACTCTTTTTTATCCCAATTTGTCGCACTTGTAATTACAATTCACAGACACTACACTAGTATATAAAAAGTCAATCAAAATGAGGTTAGCATTTGGGATTTTTGTCATATTCCGGCTATATAAAAAAAAGATGCAATTTTTGTAATTGCAGTATTTTGTGATATATTTGAACAGTATAGAAATACTGCGAAATATAAGCATTTTAGCAATAAATGCTAAAAAAAATGTTTGTGGGGTGATGGGGATGCAACCACTCACGGATTGCAAAAAAAATATAAAAAAATTATTGTCTGAATTTTGGCGGCAAACATTCAGAGCGATCCGCCAGGAAGGCCGTCGTGCGATATGTCTGGTTACGGCTGTTAGTTTTATTATAACCGGGACGGGTCTTCCGGTTTTGGCAGCTGAGTACAATCAATATGTTGTCAGCAGCTTAAGTTACACGCAACCCACTATTCCACAGGTTAAACTCCCTATACTTAATATTACAGTTCCGACAACGACTATTAAAATACCGACAAATACCGTAGGCTATTTTGAAAAATATAATCTTAATCTTTTTGGGAAAATATCTCAGATCACGAATACTGTGAATTCGCCGGTTATGACAGCGGCGGAACCTGCTACAACGACTCGGTCAACGAACACAGTCAATTCAGTGATCACACAGGGCTTGGATACAGTCAATTCCCAAACAACGAATACTGCTACAGACGTTTCGACGATTAAAAATACGGTGGCGCAAACCACTGTTGGTAATACAAGCGCGAAAAATTCGACGATCCGCACGATGAATCAATCAAGCACGACGTCGAGTCAAGATCAGGATGCGACCCAAGATATAACCCGGCTTACTAATAGCTATGGTTCGGTTAACAATATGATTACCAGCTATATGTCCGGCGGTAACAATGTGACGGTTGCAAATCTGGATGAATACAAGTTGGAAGATATTGAGAATAACGTCACGCAGATTGCTGATACGCTGTCTGCTCCCGGTGCGGATCCACAAAGTGTTGCCAATGTTTTAACGAATATGAGTAGTGATGTTGCGGTGCAGGTGGCGGATAAAATGTCGATAGGCGGCTTGACATCTGCCATGAACAACATGCCGGCCAGTGTTGCCAATACAATTGTCAATAATGTTTCTGTAACAACGCAGCAAGATTTAAACCAGCATTATGCCTCGACCAACAATAATGGCAGTACGACTGTCTCGCATACACTTCCGGCGGCAGGGTTTGTTCCCCAAACCGGAACCGCCACCCGGCAGGATAAATTACAAAATAATGCGGTTGTTGCGACCGTGACAACAGGTGTGAATGGTCAAGGCACAGTTCAGAGCACGGCGGTTTATAAAAACGGAAAGTTGCAAAATGGATGGAGTTTTTCGACAACCGATTCGGGAGGCACTGCTTCGACCACTTCTAACAATGTCTCGGCTGCTTCAACCACTTCTCCAACAACAAGTTCGACAAAAGCCTCGAAAACATCTTCCGCTACTAGTTCTACTACCAGTTCCACTACCAGTTCGACCACAAGCTCAAGCAGTGTCTCGGCAGCATCAACCACAACAGGTACTGGTGCGACTAATACAATGCGTAAGGATTTTTCCAGTGGTGCGTATATTGTCTATACATATAATGAAGACGGAAATGTGTCAGGTTGGTCAAGTTACAATAATCATGGCAATCTTGCAGCAACATCAAATAGCTCGAATTGGAGCAGTACAGCGGGCGGTGCAAGTATCAATGGGCCGTCTGCGGCTCAAATTCAGGCGGATATACAAGCCGGGAATACTTCGGGGTCTTATAATGGCGTTAATATAACATATACATATAACGCTGATGGTACAGTGACAGCGAGTTACCAGACCGCTACGACCACCACCACCGACGAATCTTCCTTTGACGGAGAATTCGAGTGGACGAGCTCATCAACCCAAACTACCAACGTGACAGCAACCTATAATAAGGAAGGCACCATCGTCAGCAAGGTGGAAGAATGCAATGGTACGACAAGTTATTATTCTTTTGATAGCAATGGCAATATTAAACAAATGGAAGTGATTGGTACGAATAGTCACTATCGGGTTACATATAACAGCAGCGGAAACAGGACCCGATATGAAAATATCAAAGACGGCACCAGCATGACTTATAACTATGATAGTTACGACCGGATTACATCTACAACTGATCAGGATGGCGTTGTTCACAATGTTTCAGTGCCACCAGGAACATCAGCGAATCTAACCTATACTTTTAGTGATAATGGTCAGGTTATCGCAGCTGTCAGTAGTGCGGGCGACACCTTTACGTATAATGTTGAAGGCAAGGTTACTCATATTACCCGTGCAGATGGAACCAGAATTATTGTCACGAAATGGGACTCCCAGGGCAGGGCGACTGAAGGGAATTTTGCAACATATAGCGAAGTGGCCGATGATACGACGCGTGATCTATATGAGTCAGGTGCTACGCGTACTGTAACGGACAGCTCCGGCACCATCTATTTTTCATATAATGCAGACGGTTTATTGGCATCGGAGGCAATGAATTGCAGTAATGGCGATAAATTCTGGAATTATTACAGCTATGACAGCAATGGGGAATTGAGCCGGAAAGTCACGATGGATAAAGATGGCAAGGTAGCTTATACATTTTATAAAGAAGGTAAGGTGATTGGCGGGATTAATACGGATGGTGACCTATGGGGTGCGGATGGTATTTCTGCTGATGATCGAAAATGGCTCATTAATATCTATTACGGTCAAATGCTGGGCCGTGATGCTACTGATGCGGATTATGCGGCGTGGGAAGGCAAAACATTCGCAGAGATTAGTGCAGGTATTAAAAATAGTGCGGAATATGTCACGAAAGTCGTTACCGATTCTTTTGAAAGTATGCTGAATAGGGAGCCTACGCAAGCTGAACTGGATACCTATCTTGCGCAGGGACTTGCAGGCAATTTTGATGCCACGAAATTTAAAGAAGCGATAAGAGCCACGCCTGAATTTATCAATGGCGAGGGATTTGTTGATTATGTTAATGATTATGCCCAGCGCTATTTCCGGCGTGATGCCACAGCAGCGGAAATTTCTGCATGGCGCGCGAATTGTCTTTCCGGTGCGTGGGATGTGAATAAACTGGATGCAATTTTTATGAAAACCGACGAATATAAAAACAGTGTTGCATCGATTGACGCGCTCAAGGATATTGCCAAAGACTATCTCGGTATGGCCGATGCGTCAATTCAGGATTTGATCAATATTGGACTATTGGATGCCAATGGCAACAGTACGATGACTATTAATACAATTGTTAATGCGCTGAAATCTTCGGCAGCCTATATTCAGTTGGTGATGGCTGATATGAGCAACAAACAGGTTGATCCTGCTCACTATAAAAAACCCAAAAAAAGTGGATGGTTTAAGGCAATCATCATGGCGGTGATTCAAATTGTGGTCACCGTGATTCTGACCTGTATTATGGGGCCGCTGGGGACCATTTTGGCTGGTGCGGTTTTCGGCGCAATTAATGCTGCGCAAAATGGAGGTAATGTTTTTAAAGGCATGGTCATGGGGGCGGTGATGGCAGCCGCCACTATGGTCTTTTCGGCGGTAGCCAACGCTATCGTCGCAGCAGCCAAAGCGGTTGCCCAAGGTGCTGCTGCGATGATTGATGCTCTGAAAACTGCATTCACGAGTACACTCGATGCATTATCAAATGCTATGGGCAATATAGTCACGATGGTCAAGGACATGATTACCAAAGTTGTTACAAAGATCGCGAGTATTGTTTTAGAAAAGAGCGGATTGGCAGATAAACTTGGCGCGGTTGGCACGGCATTGGTGATAATGGTGGTTAGTGCAGTGGCAGCAGGTATTGCGCAAGGTGCGGTTAATGAAATGGAAATTGATGTCAATGCAACTTCGACATCATTTTCAGAAGGATTTACAGAGGGATTTAAAGGATCAATCACCGCCGGTCTGACAGCCAAGGGGATGAACAGCACTACGGCGATTATTACCAATATGGCAAAAACCGCTGCCACAGCGTATGTGGAAGATAAGATGGAAGCGAATGGTACCAGTCCCTTCTTAGTAGCTTTTGCGTCTTCAATGACCGGCGCAGCTGTTGTGGGTGCTTCTTATGCCTCTTTCGGTACCGGGGCAGGAGGTGCCGGTACCGGTGTGAAGGATATTGGTGCAGGTGCGGGTGCCAAGGGAACCGGCCTTGGGGCGCAAGGGTCTGGAAAAGCAGGGGTGGCGGATCTGGGGGATGGTACGGAACCAGGTGATGGCATGAGCGTTGAAGCGGGAGAAACAACAGGAGAACTTGGTGCCGGTGACAATCCAGCCGGTATGGGTACGACTCATTTTGACAATACAAAAAGTGAGGTTTTTGCAACAGGTGATGGACAGGCCGCTGGAAGTGGGGATATGCAGTCCAAGGCTTCAGACGCGATTAATGCAGCAGAACAAAGCACATCTACCGACTCACATCCTTCTGCGACAAATAGTACAGAATCGACACGGGAAACTTCAAATACAATTGATTCGCCGCAATCAAGTGAGCAATCCAATCAACCGGCAACCACGTCTAAAGATAATACAAATAATAATACTAACATTGCTGATTTTGGGAAGAGTCAACCTGAGTCAAATCAGAATGACAGGTCGGATCAACGCCAGGAATCATCAGATTCTGCCAAAACAGATGCACCGGACGAGCAAGATCAGAATGATCAATCACAACAGCAGCCTGAACAAATTCAGGATTTAAATCAAACCGCCCAAAAACCTCAAACACAGACATCAGGGATTAATCCGCTCAAAGAGGGCAATCAGGCGAATAATAATGGCAATGCAGATCCGGCCAATTCTGATGCGCCCCTCGATCAACCAAGTCTGACCAGTGATGCAACCAGTAAAGATAATCCTGAAAATGAGAATCTTCCAGGACAGGAAGTTGAGGATTTGGATAGTCAATCGGAAAAGGGTGTGAATAGCGATCCTTCAACCAGTACTCATGATTCCGAGAAGGGAAGACAGCAGGGCGAAGTTCCTACTGGATCAGAAAAAAATGTGTCATCCGGCGGTGGTGAAGGCGGCGGCGGTGCTGCTGAAGGTGGAAATGCTGAAGGCGGCAACAACGAGGAAACAAATGAAAATACCAATACCCCCGAAAATCAGAAAACAAACGATCCAACGAAAACAGATGCCCAATCCCAAGGCGCGAATACCGACGGCCGCCAAGACACAAAGGCATCTCAGACAGATGGTTATAAAGGCCTTAATGCACTCCAGGATTTTGGTCGCGAGACATTTGGGACCAGTTTGAGCCAAATGCTCACCACCAGTATAGCCTCTGGAATTCAAAAAGCTTTCCAAAAAATGTTGACAAAAATGTACGTCAAAGAAGTCTATGATGTCAAAGAACTTGCAGGAGATCAGGGGATCACGGAATCGGAGATGCAGGAACAACTCGAGCAATCCACTGATGGTTTCCAGAATGATTTAGTAAATAATAACGCAGCACTGACACAGGCCTGGGAGAGCTTTAGCAATGCACTGACCTATGGGACGGAACAGACGAGTAAAACGACTGTTGAAGAAACAACTTTTGGTGATAAACGCACCGTTCATAACAATGGCAACAGTTTGTATAAACCCGCGAATAGTAAAACCGGGGTTTTTGTTGATGCAGCAGGAAATGCGCAGGCCGTAGATCTGCAAAGCAATAAGCCGGTGGATGTTTCGCAACTCTCGACGGGTGAGGCACAGAAAATACAATCCAGCATGGCAACTGCTGCTGCGAATTATGCGGCGCTGGGAAATCATTCTGCAGCTGCCAGTGCGAATTTGGGTGCGGCACAGATGGCGCAGCAAGCCGGCGCTTCATCTGCGGTTGTACAAGATTATATTGCACAGGCGCAGACACAAGCTGTTCAGAGCGGGGAGGGTAACGTACCTGATACACAATCTTTGGCACAAGTGGACTTGGTGAGCGGTTCAATCCAGGCAAAACAAGGAAACATTCAGGCAGCCAGCGATAGTTTTGATAAGGCGATGAGTGCCATTAAAGCAAGTGATGCCTTGTCTGTCGAAACCAAAGGTGAAATGCAGCTCGGTGCCGCCCAACAAATGAATGAAGCTATTTCAGATCTCGCATCTAATGATAAAATTTCTTCGGATGTCAAAGCAACTGCCGCCAAACAGCTTAATCAGAAAATCACCAGTACTTTGGAAAGTGCCGGCGTTAATTTTGAAACGGCAAAAGGAGATGTGAAAACTTCAGGACTTTCCAGAACCGGGAAAGCGGCCAACCAACAAGCGACAGAAAAAATGCAGAAAGCTTTGAATGCGACCACATCTGAAGCGCAGAATGAGAAAAAAGCTGAGGCGGAAAAACTTCAAACCATTGCGGATAATATGGTTGAGGCGCTTCATTCAGATTTTGAAGCCAGTAAAAAAATGGACAGTGAAAAACAAGTGGCGCGCTTAGGTGCGATTTCTGACATCGGAAGCGAGAAAGCCAAAGAAACCATTCGGACCGAAATTGCTGATCTGGTCAGTTCGCAACAAATTGACGCAAATGATCCGGCAAAACAGGAAAAACAAGCAAATGCCATGAAAAATTGGGAGTCGCAGGAAACCCTCGCGACTGCGAACATGCTCAAAAATGCCAATGGCGCAGATTCAGCTGTTCAAGGAATGCTCGGTAATGTTGTGAAAGATGATTTGAGAAGTACAGGCAAATTTAATTATGATTTACTGGATGCGCAGACCTGTGCTGATGGCAGGAAGCAGGAAACCTATGATCAGGCTGCATCCCAGGCAAAGACAGATACGCAAAAAATACAGCTCACACAATTACTCTTGCAGGATGCCAGTACGGCTATTGAGGGGTTCCAGGCTGATATGGTCCAAAAACAAATGGACTCCATCTCAAACGAGGGCTTGAGCAAGTCCGCTGAATTAAGACAGGGTTTTGCTCAAGCAGCCAAGGATATGAGTAAGAAGATGCTTGGCGATGCGGATAAACGCAGTGCCGCGAGTGATTTTCTCAACATGGCAGCGGATAAGTTAGATGCGGTTTTAGAACAGACTGCGGCCGGTAATTTGTCTACTATGTCTGCAATTGAAATGAGTAATCTGAAAAATTCCGCATTTGAACTCAGCGCGATTGCGAATGCCATGGACATCGCAAGTGGTCAAGCCAGTATTCAAACTGATCGGGATTTAACTCAGTCAGCAGCGCAAATAGAAAGTGCTTATAAAGAAAACCCCAATTTCGAAACAAAGACCGTCATTGTAGATGGCAGGAGTGTTCTGAAAGTCACGAACATACTGGATAAGTCGTATAAATTGTTTGGTGTCCAGGATGAGGTTGTCACAAAAGCGATGGACAAAGCAGGTGCGGGTGACGCTCAGTCGGTTTTTTGGAATGTCAGTTATACAAGCGGGGGAGCCATAAAAGCATGGGGTACAACAGGGACATTGGAACTCCCGGCTGGGAATTTGTCAGGTGCGACTTTTCAAATGACTGAAAATAATCAGATCACACTGACCGGGACACTGGGAACACAAAATTATACGGCAGTCTATGGAAGCTTCGAGTCCGAAGCCAGCACGGTATTGCCTGCGGGTGTCTCGGAATTGATGAATACAACAGTGATGTATTCTAAAACCGGGGATACGGAAGTTTTTTATAACAAAGATAATTCATTTACAGTTGTAAACGGTTTGGATACCCAAGGCAACCTCATGAAAAATGTGGATGGCGGTAATGCCGTGCGTTTTGCCAAGAATGGACGCGCGCTTGATCAGGCAACCACGGCCGGTAGTAATGTTTCGTCCGGGGATGCAAATAATCAGGATCAAACCGCGACGCAGATCTACGAACGTAAGGATGTCAATTTTAGCTGTAGTTTGACCAATGCCGAGGGGCAAAGAACCGAAACGAATTTCACAGATCATGAATTTGTGCAGACGACGAAGGGTGAGAAAAATGGTGTGGCCTACACCAGCATTACGACCCGTAATAGTAGTATGCAAACAACACGAGAGCAGTATTCTACGGCGTTTATGGTACAGGAGATGGCAGATGGTAGTATTCTGGAAATATCGGAATATTCCCGTGATTCTGTGTATGAAAATAACAAACTACAATCAACAAAAGTGACCGGTGAAAATGCAATAACAACCAGGGATGGTAAAGTTGTTTCGGAAAAAGCTGAAATAAATCATACAACGACTTATTCGTATGATCCGTCTTCAGGTAAATTGACTGGGAGCGTGCGTGTAGGCACAGAGCAAGGTGTGAGAGAAATCAGTAGAGATGTGTCAGGTAATATAATCAGTACCGAGGTTTGTAAAAATAACAAATATACAGTGGTGATGGATGCGCAAGGTAAAACATTAAGACAAGAAAATATAAAATTAGCTGTACAGACTTTGGATGGCATAGGACGCGAAATTGCCAGTAAAGGGAAAGATAAATATACAACGACCTTCACGTATAATGCGGCTGGTGAACTGACCGGGAGGATACGTGAAGGGGGGGTATCGCAGAATGGACAAGACATTAGTCGCAATGAGGCGGGGGAAAAGATAGGTAGTGAGACATATGTGACGAATACTTACACAATAGTGATGGATGCTCACGGCAGGCAGGTGAGCAGCGAAAGTACGAAAACAGATGTTAAAACATTGGCAGCTGACGGAACACAAGTTGGTGACACAATACCATCACGAAAAGTTACGATGAATGTGACTGGTTTTGATACTCAAGGACGACCTAATAGTTACACGCGGGAAATAACAACAACGAAAAATGGGGTTTTGGAAAGTGAAGGGAAGAAATCATCGCCCTACGACACAATCGTAACCAAAGTGACGGTGGGAAATGGGCACATGATAGGAAATGTTACAAGTGTTTTGGCTGCCGGGAAAGTAGAAATTCAAAAAACTGAGATGCGTGTGACCGATAAGAGTAAAGAAAATTTTGACGCAAAAGGAAATCCGAAAAATTATACCAGAATTATAACCAATCATCAGACTGGCAGCCTGAATAGCGAATTGTATGACAAAACAGTGACGACGATGAAGATTGAAAATGGGAACATGCTGGGAAGTACGACTCGGGTTTTGAATGGTGAAAATATTTTGCAAACTGTTGTAATGAAAGCATCTGCGAATAGCGAGTTTGTTGAGGAAGGTCCGGCAAAAGGAAGTCCAAAGAGTTATACACGGGCAGTAACAAATTATCAGGGGGGCAAACTTCGTGGTGATGCGTATGATAAAACAGTAACGACAACTAAGTTTGAAGATGGAGGCGCTGTTCACAGTACGACTGAAATATTTAGTGGCAACAATAGTTTGCAGGTGGCGGGAATTGCAGCGACTGAAAATAGCGGATTTGACAAAAAAGGAAATCCGGAAAGTTATACAAGAACAGTAACAAATTATCAGAAAGGCGAGCTTCAGGGCGCTGCATACGATAAAACAGTAACAACGATGGTCGTTGAAAATGGAGGAACACGGAAAAGTACGACTCGGGTTTTGAATGGCGAAGCTGTTTTGCAGACTGTAAAAACGATAGCGACTGAAAATAGCAAATTTGACAAAGATGGAAATCCTAATAGTTACACGCGGACAATAACAACAAATCAAGATGATAAGTTGGAATTGGGAGAGGGCCGAAATAAGGAAAGTGTAAAATATAACAAGTCGGAAACAACCATACAGGTTGAAAATGGTTTGCTTATGAATAGAACCACGCAGTATATGGACGCCGCCGGCAAAACCATTTTTGAGACAAGTATTGCCGTGAGTGCCCACTATACAAAAGAAGAGGCTGCTCAAGCAACACAGACGCATGGTGCGAGTCTGGACCCGGTCGCCAGCATGACCAAAGAAGGCGATCAGAAAAGCTATGTCCAGACAACGAAACGGTATGGTGGTACTGAGAAAAAGATAATAGGTGACAAAGAAGTTTCGATGGATGTTGAGTTTAGAGAAACAATTGCAGAAGTTGAAAACGGGAAAACAAAAACGCAGGACAGTTATATTAAATATGATTTGGTTAAGACGATGACATATGGAGAATTGGCTGCATCGGCTGATAATCCGCTTATCAGCCGGAAAGAAACTGAAAAACTTAAAACTTTTATGCAAGAAAAAGGCGTTGATCTCCAATCAACTGAAGTTTCGATAGATTACGAACTTGATGCCAGCGGAACGATGGTAACTGCCACTAGAATTTCTTTTGAAGATACAAACGGGAAGACTTGGAGCGCAGATCTGGTTAAGACTTCGGGTATGGTCGAAGCACCTGAGATGCATAGTACTATCGGTGCGAAAGTGGTCAAAATACCGAAAAGCGGTTTTGAAACCGGCGACTGGCAAGGCGAGGAGTCGATGACTCTGGAAGGTGTGGGAAGGGCGCTTGCCGGGACTGCAGCATTGGAAGATATGCAGAGTAAATTAACCGGGACGGATGCAAATACAAATTATATTGTTACGTATGATAACGAGGGGCATGTTACGGGTGTGAGATATGAAGATACCCAGGGGTTGGTTCGTTCGTTTGAAATGGAACAAAAAACCAGTTTGCTTTCATACTTGTCGTGGCATGGTCCGACAGCAGACACGGTACTGTCTGATACGGGGATATCAAAAACGGAAACGCATGCGCTCGACGGTGTGGTGAAAGAGCACATAGAATTTACGGCGGGCGGGAAACCGACTTTAATTGAAAAAACGGTAGGCACAACTGTATCAACCACGCAAGCTTTGGTGGCAGGACAGGCAATAGAGTTTGACGCCAACGGGGTGAAAAATGCCAAAACAACAACCACGGATACTAAAACAGGTGTTTTCATTGATACAATTGTCATCAATGGAAAACAAATTAAACAAGGTGAAAATTTAAGCGTCGCGCTCAACCAAGTTGATAATACATATACAATTACTGCGCCTGATAATCATGCCAAAACCAGTGTGGTCAAAGTTATCATACAGGGGCTTGTTGTTGCAGCGGCAGCTGTTCTCTTGGCGCCGGTGGTTGCGACGATTGCTGCAGCGGCGGCTGTCAGTGTCGTTGCCACTGCTGCTGTTATGAGCGTTGTTGGTGTACTTGCTATTGCGCCTATGGTTTCTGCAGTAGGTGCGATGTCTGCGCAACAAACTTTTGCGATGACGGTTGATGCGGAAGGTACTGATAAAACACAATTGGGTCAGCGTTGGACAAATAAAATATATACCAGTGTAGAAGGTATTGCCAATGCCTGGAATACAACAGTTGATAATATGCAAATGTATAATTGGGAGGGTGACAAGGGTGTATTTGATAATTTGGGGGATATAAAAAATTCATTCATGCATAATTTGAAATATTCATTTGCGGGGATGGGTAATGCATTCTTATCAACGCTGGAAATTGCGGCTTCGGTTATTACAGTTCCGCTCGATACATTTGCGGATAATGTGTTGAGACAATGGGATAATGGTGTTGCCCGCGGTGCGTATATCCTTGCGAAAGTTGTTGCGCAAAATGCCGTATTGATTGTCGCGATAGCAACCGGCACCGGGACGCTGCTTATCACTGCCGGTGTTTTGGCGGAGTTGCCCCATCATGGCGGTGCAGGTATTTTAGGGTTTGCTGCCTCTGTTGCCATTTCGGTTGGAAATACATTGAATCATTTTATTATTCAACCATTGCCACATTTGGTTCATGCCATTGGTGCGGTATTTACAAAATCTGCCGGAAGTTATGCCAGAGCGGATATGTATGTTGCCGCTTTTGGAGCACTCATTGAGGTGGCGTTTGCGCTGCATATGCTTAAGGGTTATGTTGGAAAAGCAAAATCAGCCTATGCATCTGCGCAAATTATTACGTTGTCTGCTGTGAGAGGGTTCAAGATCGCGAATACCGGTGGTGTTAAAGGAATCGCGAAAGGACTTTGGTCGGCAACCTGGCAAGGCGGGAAAATCACGTTTAAATCACAAGCAGCCAGAGCGGCTATGGTGGAAATTGTCTCCGGCAATATGTCCGTAAAAGGAAAATTTAGAGCTGTAGAATCATTGTCTAAAATGACAACGAAACAGACGAATAGATATATGTCGCTCTTGAAAACACTGGGGCGTGTTGAGACAAAACCATTTGTAGGTAAATTGCGAAATGATTTCCGTTTGAAAATGGATGGATATATGAATGGTTCGAAATTTTTCAGAAATAGTGTTGCTCCCAAATTGAATATCATGGGAAGAGGGCTTGGTGCCGCTGTTGGCAAAATTTCATCGATCGCGAGTATGCCGATGAAAGGGATGAATCGTTTTGTTGTTAAAACAATTGCAGATTTGATGCCGCTTTCATCGAAAGGCAATGTCCAACCAATGAATAATACCGGAAGAAAAGCAGTTCGCGCTCGTGTTGAACAAAAAATTCGATCAACACGCACTGAGTTGGCGAAATCCACGAGTTTGCGACAGATGATGTTTAAAGCCAATAAATTGAATAAATTATATGCTGAATATGGCGCGGCATTGGCAACGATGAATAATCCTGTTGAGACACTCAATGCGATCCAAAGTGCTGCCAAAGGGAAAACTGGAACCCAAAGTGCTGCGGGCCTGTTGGAAGCCTTGATCACGGCATCGCCGGCCCTTGGGGCAAAAGTTAGCGGGAAATTACTTAGCAAAAAAACAACCAAAACACAAAAGATTGTGGACAAAACCTGTTCATCTATCGGTGAAAATGCGGTGAAAGCAGCAAGCGTCATCGGGACAGGTAAACTGAATAATACGATGATGAATAAAATTATGGATAGTGCTGCTAAAAAAACAGGTGGTTTGGAAAGTTTGGTCAAGGCGTTGGGGAAAGAACAAGGTTCACTCAGACAGGCTTTTGAAGCAAGAACAAGCGAAGCAGCAAAGAAAAAGATGGAAAGAAAAACCAAGGAAGAAGCAGAAGCAAAAAAACAGAGTGAGGTTCCTGATCTTGTTGATGCGATATTCCAGCCTGGAAATTCACGCGCGCGGAAGCAAATGATGAATATAGGTGCCAAGAATAAAGTGGTTATGAAGCAACTTGCTGAAATGGCAAGTAAAGGTGAACGGCGTTTTATGCGTGAGCAAATGATGGAATTGTCGAAACAAGGCAATATGCAGGAGGCTTTGGTCAAGGCTTTGAGCGAATCAAAATCAGGAACATTAAAATCATTTGTGAAAACTGCATTGGAAAGTGAAATTCCTGACTTGGCGAAAAGATTGACCAAAGAGATCAGCAAAGATCCAAAAGCAACTAAAAAAATGCAAGAGTTCGCTAAAGATAATAATTTCACAAAACAAATGGCAGATTATGTATTAAATGTAGATGCCGTGCATGCCAAAGAAATGCTTCGAAATGTACCCAGGAACCTCAGGAAAAACGTTGTTGAGACGGCAAGTCGTGAGTTGATACAAAAAGTTACTGGTGAATCTGGCTTGAATAACAGGGGAGGTACGGTAAAGGATTTAAGGAGAGCCAAAGAGGGGCTTGATGCTAAAAAGAACAAACATGAAATAGAACAACTGGAGCGCCTGGAAGGGATAACAGTAAAAGCAAAGGGTGAAGTCAAAACTTCATCTGGGGCAAATGGCAATGCAAAGGGTAAAGGCAAGACGGAGGATGCGAAGAAATCGGAAAAAGACATTGATCCTGCGGAAACGGCGTCAGGGGTTGATCCTTTTAGTATGTCCGCCTATAAGGCTTTGGATTTATTAAAAGATCCATTACAGACAGGGTATGAAGTTGCGAAAGTCGTGTCAGGTTTGAAATTGATTGAAGGGATTGGTGTTGGGATAAGAAAATATTCTTCAAGTCAACGCGCGCTTTTTGAACAGGCCAGACTGGAAAAACAAACCTCAACATTGGAAGGCACGATGGGGGCGATTAAAAATATATCGCATGAAATAGCCAAAACAGATGCCAAATTGGCGAGAGTAGCTACCGGCAAACTTTCTTTCAGTGGGCGGGCTGCTAAAATCCAGAAATTACTTCAAAAACAAAACGCATTACAAACAGAACAAACGCAATTGATGGCTCACGGTGGATTGATTTCAGAAAGTGCGGCAGGTATTAACCTGGAATTGAATAAATTAAATATCGATACTCAAATGCTTGAAAGCATGTTGGGTAAAGAAGGCGTCAAGCAGTATGCTGAAGAGTTTAAGGCACTGAAGAAGGCTGTGAAAGAATTTGTTGAAGCAGGCGAGAATATAACGGCGGAAACCAGACGGTTAAACAACCGTAATCAAATCGTCAGTGCGAAATTGGAAAGATTAAAACAATTAAATAATTCGACAAGTAAGCGGATTCAAAAACGAGCGGAAATGTTGGAAAAACAAAAGGCGGATTTAGAATCCACATTGTCTGAAATGCGCATGCCGACTGAAAAAACAGAGGCCAGAGCAAGAGAAATGGAAATTAAACGCATGGAAGCCGGAATGGAAGTGATCAGGGCCTCAAAAGCTTTGGAAGCAGGCGGGTTAAAAGTGGTAAGAAACGCGGCGGCAAAAAAACCGGAGAAACTCAATATCGAAAATCAAATTGCAGAGATAGTGAGGTTGGAAACGAAGATCAGTACTCAATCACGTCGGATGAGAAATGTTCAATCATCGAAAGAGGTTCGTACAGAAAGAAATTTGAAAATAATGGAAAAACATTTTGCTGATAAAATTGCTGAAAATAGAAACAAAGTGGATGAACTTCGAAATGATTTGGTAAGGCAGATGGATGTATTGGGGCAAAACCGGTTATTTGCTGAAAAATTATCCAAACAATTTGCGAAACCCGGTGCTCTATCTGAAATGAAAAAATTTACAGCTGAAATATTCGAAAAAACAAGTTTGGGAGAACAGAAAATACGCTTTGAGGAATTAAATTCAATTGCACAAAGGACATTACTTGAAAATTTAAGCGCAACGGCTTTGGCTAAGCTGGCCAAAGCACGCGGGTATGAAAAAACAATGCTTGAGGTGAACAAACAACTTGAAGCTGCCGGGAAGTTAGAAGCGGACGCAAAAGGCACAAAAACCGAGATGAAGAAAGCACAGGCCCTTGAAGCCTATTCTCGCGCCGGAAATATGCTCGCTGGAATTGGCGCCAAATCCAACGGACTCCGGAACGGTAAAAACAAGGCGCAATATCGTAAAGCGCTCAAAGCCAGTGATCTTCAAGTCAGTCAGATGTTGGATGGGATGAGGACAAAACGTCTGGTTAGCGATACCGAAATGGCGAAGATAAATAAATTCCTGAAGTTTCATGTGAAGCAAACGGAAGGGAAAACAGTAGAAGAAAGTTTGGCGGAATTTAATAATCAGGGTCTGATGAATAAATTAGGACGCTCAAAATTGACCATGGAAAAATTGAAACTTGGGAAATCAAGTGCTGAGCAATGGGAAGTGTTTCGGAAGCAGCAAGGTAAGCGCGAGAACATGACGCTGGAGGACGCGGCTAAAATTGAAGCTGCTAAAAGTATGACGTCGAAAGCCGGGAAAGCATTCCGGGAATTCATGGAAACGCGACAAAGTAAAGAGACAAGAATAGGCGACTTGTTAACGGAATTTAATCGAATCCAGGGGATGAAGGGCAAGGTGCAGTTGCGCGAAAAAAACGTTGAAGCTTATTATAAACATCATTCGCAGAAATTTAATGAACGCGTAATGAATGAAATACAAGCATTTCAAATGACACAGCTTAAAAAGGTTACATCTGAAACTGAAATTAAAAAACAAGAAAAGTTAATTGACAAATTAAACGAGGCTGATGTTCTGACACATGATCTTGCGGTTGCGAAAACTGAAGGGAGAACGACTGGGAGGGAATATGTTAAGCAACAAAAAAGGTTGAACACGGTGTTGAAAAGTATCGAGCGATTGGAAAAAGCAGGAACCAAGTTGGAGAATACACCTTTCGCGGAAACCATGATGGTCGAAAAAATGGAGAAAGTGCTTGAAATCGAGAGCTCTTTGGAAATTGCTATTATATTAAATAAAATCAAAACCAAAGTTGAAAAGAAAAACATGTCTGAGGCGGAAGCTGAAAGACATTATGATAAAAAGCTGGATATGACGACTGAGGGTTTTAAGGATTGTTGGTCACATTATGGGAAAATTTATAAAAGTGCGAAAGCATCTGAAATTCAAAAACATAAAGATGCAAGTAAAAAAATAGAAGCAGAATTAGAAAAAGTAATACCCAAAGCGGAGCAAGTAACCGATGGTTATGGTTTTTATAAAGCCTTTAAGGGATTGCGTAATAAAAAATTAAAGGATGGCAGCATGCGGGCAGGATCAATTGAGGATGCGCGTCTGGTTCGGATTTATGGAGAAATGGTGTTTAAACGGCTCACCGGGTATCCCAGCACACGTGTGGCGCAGCGCGTGATGTTGAGTGAGTTTTTTGGCAAGCGCAACGCAGGGTTGCGTGCAGGTGGTGGTAAGACGCATCCATTCATCATGTTCCCGGGCATGACAAAGATACTCACCGGGAAATCATTGCGCGCAGAAATTTTGGTTGATGATGCGCCTGCAATTGATAAATACCTCAACGAAGCACAGGATACCAAAGGAAGTCATGGCAAATCGCTTAAACAGGGTGATTTGGCAAAAGCATTTGGTATTGAACTCGTTAACGGGAATAAATTACATAGTGAAGGAAAGTATCGCGAGTTGGTTGATGCTTTAAATAATTCGAAAAAAGTGGTTGTGTTTGATCATACCACGCGCGCGCATTTGCGAAATGCGGAAGTCAGTAATCAGAAATTGCGTGCTGCATTGCAAAGAACCAATCATGTTGGTATCGATGAAGTGCACATGGCAGCGACATCACAAACTTCCGCGGTTATCGGCGGAAATGTGTCGGCTCCAAAAGCGGAATTGGTAAGAAAAATTGACAAATTGTTAAATGATATTGGATTTAATGCCAAAACATTTGAGTCTTCTGCGAAAAAAACCGGGAATAAGGGATTGGGTGAATTGGGCAAGGGATTCAAGGTAGAGGATTATCGCGGAAAAGAATTAAGTGGATCAAAAATGACTGAATTGAATAATGCGTCAACAAAGAAAATTATGCTTTTGGATGGTGAGATCAAACTCAATCATGCTGCCCGCGAATCTTTGAAACAGTATAAAGCCGGCGAGATTTCATCTGTCCTGAGAACGTTGTATAGTAAAACCGGACGGGCTGGAGAATACAGCTCTTATTTCGTGAAAAACGGGTTGGTTTATCCGGTGGATATGCTGGGGAAGATACAGTTTGAACAAATTAGTAATGATATCGTAGGACAAATTACAGCGGTGCGTAAACACGGCGCTGATCCTTATACGTCAGTACGTGTCAATCATACCTCAATGCAGACATCCATGTCTGCCATGTATGCCGGAAATAATGGTGCGCATATTGTGGGGGCGTCCGGGACCATTGCAGGTATCGAAAGCCTCATGCAAAGTAAAATTGGTTCTTCCTCCAGGCATATCAGTACCTCCATGCTTGATATACAGACGATGATTAAGAATACCGGCGGAAAAGTCCTGAGTATGAGCAAGGCGGATTTGGCAAAGGCAGATAAAGCGGTTATCGATACATTGGTCAATAAAAAGAACTGGGATGCCATGGTATTTGAAGCAGATCCTGTTAAACAGTTGGAATTAGTGGATAAATATATGACGGACTTGAAAAGAAGGGGTGTGAATGATGCAATAATCAGTGTGATCAGTGCTGAAGGAACAGGATTTTATGTGAAGAAGGGCACGGGTCAGGCATTGGCAAAATCCAAAGATTTCAAGAAATTGTTGGAGTCAGCAGAGGTTAAATCGAAAAATGTCACAGTGCATGAGGGCTGGAAGGTAAATAAAGGAAAATATGATTATATTGAGATAAAAGATGGTGTTCAGGTATTGGTTCAGGCACATAAAGCAAAAGCGGATAAAGTGACGGGTGAGAATACCGGGAAGGTATTTATGAAAAATCGTCAGATCAGTATTTTTAATGAGCAGGGCGCGGTTGGTAAAAACTTCCAGAATGACGCTATTTTAGTTGTTCGGGGTGCGGAAAAAATGTCGGCGGATTTATTGACACAAACTATTTTAAGGTCAGGACGTCCCCATACAAAAGGGGCCTGGAAAACAGAACGTTATCTGGCGGTCAAGGATAATGTTTTGAAAAATGCCAATGAAAATATTCAAAAGCGTTCGCCGGAAATAAGATCGTTGTTGGAGTCGATTACAGGTAAAGACAATAAAATGAATGCGACGAATAGTGAGATTATTCGGTTGTTAGCCAAAGGAAGTAATCGAAGTCTGGCGGAACAGCTGAAGCTCAATGCGGAATTCCGCCAACTTGATTTGGTAGGCGATTCTACGCGCTTTGCTGTACAGGATACGTTCCGTGACCGTATGGTGATAAATCCTCTCAAAGAAGCTATGAATGGTAAAAATAAGGAGAGCCGTGCGTATAAAATATTTGACAAGGCATTATCCGATGTTTTGAATCAACATGGTTCCAGTGCGGATCTGAAATTGCGCATGGCAGGAAAAGAGTCGGCGAAGACATTAAATGACAATTATGTTAAAAATAATTTTTCGAGTAATCTGAATGATGCGGCACAAGTTTGGAGAAATGTCAGAAAGAATGCATGGCGATCACGAAATATGTCACTTAAAACCTGGATGCAGGCGACAAAGAAGTTGGGCGAAATCAAAAGTGCCCAGCGTGCATTGCAGAAAAATGAAATGCCGGTACGTACAGAGGTGAATACCTTTGCGGAAGCCACAACATTTGAAGAGTTATATGTTGTGGGTAAACGATTGATGGAGAAGGTGTTATCCAAGGAAACCGGTGGTTCGGCAATCGGCGAGCTGCAGCATCAATCCAGTCGTGTTGCCAAAGCAGCCAAGGAAAGCAAGGTTGATTCTAAAGTGTCGGAAGCATTTGAAAAGTCGTGGAATGAAACACATAAGCAATTGGAATGGAGCGCCAGGGATAATAAGACGTCATCATCGCAAATGACATTGGCGCAAGCAGCAAAGTATTTACACACTGATGAAGCAACTGCCAAGTTGGCATTGGCCAATACGGCGGCGGATGCGATTCAGATGATTCATAATGCCGATTATACGTCGCAATTGAGTGGTGTGTCAGATGGTGTGATGTTTAATACTGAAGGGATAGCGACTCCGGAAAATGTATCGGTTTCTGATGTTGAAGTACCGTCATTTAATGACAGCCGGATAGGCTCTGTTTTAAAGAGTGTACCCGGTTTGGGCGGCAATCTGGATATCAAAGCAGCTGAAATCAATCGTACTATGGGTGCAATTAACGAGACGACACGTTTGTGGAATGCCGGCACAGATGAGAGCTTTGTTGCTGCCCAGCAAGCGAACTTTGGCGAAAACTGGATGGAACCGGCTTTGCAGAACAAGTATGGTAGTGATATTGCGTTTGTGCGGAATTATTCCAAAACAAATAATCCATTAAAGCAGGCATGGATGATCTGGAATCAACCGAATCAGGCGAAAGGATTGCTCAACCAATCCCTCCAAAATATAGCCAATGTCAATCCGAAGCTCCAGGAGCTCAAAGCAAATTCGGATGCGACCTTGACGTATCAAGGCCGGACAATGAAATTGAATCAGGCCACGCAGTATGTGCAGCAGCAGTTGGCGCAGGCGCAATCATTGGCCGAGCGCTACGGACTGGACATTTCGCAGCAGCTGGCCGGTCTGCCGGCACGGCAAAGAATTGTTGAGCGACAAAGCGATGCGGTACAATCAGCTGTAGAATCGCAATTGCGTCATCGTCAATTCCAGTCTGTGCAAAAGGGTGTTCAGACCTGGCAGAATGTGGTGCGCAACTTCAATCGGATGGATTTTGTGGTGCCGATGACGAAGGCCGCACAAGGTGTGATCCAGCCCAATATGATCACCCGTATGGCAATGGGGACGCTGTTTGTCGGGATGATGAGTGTGACCAGTCTTCCGGTAACGACGTTAATGATGGGTGTTTTTGGAGGGATGATATTTATGCCGCTGGTTTCACGCATGACAAAGAATACGGATGCCCAAAAAGCGCCATCGTCACCACTCATGAAATGGGCCATGCCAATCGGGCTTCTCATTGTTGGCTTGTTTGGGAATCCGACGATTGCCACGGCAGGTGTTGGGACGTTGTACAATCAAGTGACGGAAAAAGTTTTCAATGTGAGTGAAGTTGGTGAAAATCAAGTGATGGTTAATATTCCAACGGAAAGCAAAGGTGAAAAACGCGCAGATATTTCGGGAAAACCAGTGACCCGGGCAGGAAAATCCCTGGTGGATGCGTTTAAATCGGAAATGGAGAAGGCAAAGACCAAAGACGGGAAAACCGGTTTTGCGGTTCTGCAAAGATTGATGGCGGAGGACCGGTTCGGTAATGTGAGGTTGAAAGCCGGTGCATGGGCGCAAAATTACGGCTACATGCATCTTATTGCCGCAATATTCAGTATGGTCCCGCAAGCGCTGGAAAGTGTTTCTGAAATTGATTTGGCTTCGGAAGGCGAACAGGTTGCGGAAGATGCGTTAACACAAACAGGTATGAAAATTCGTGTGACCCGGAATTCGCTCAACCTCATGAACAAAAACGCCTCTGAAGCCGTACTCAATCAGGTGCTGATGGCGGTTATTCAGAATGTTTTTACAACTGCTGAAACGTCAATCCTTCAAGGGAAACTGGCGCAGCATCCTGAATTTAAAGAATATGGTTCTTTTGGGTTGGCTGAATTTTTGAAACAATTTATTTTTGACGGGCAGGTACTACAAAACCGGATCCAAGGCGAGTCTTGGGTGGTTCTGGGCGGGGAAAATTTTTATTCCTTGATCAAAAACAGGTTGGGCCGTGAAGTGAGAAGTAATGAAGTGAATGAATTGGATTTGGCAATGGGTGAACTTGAGAATGAAGCGATGCCAAAAATGCGTGCGATGGCCAACGAAATTAAAAAACTCGCAGGACATGAGCTTATTGCCAAACAAGAAGAGTTCCAGGGACGCTTTGGGGTGGATTACATTGACTATCTTGCGATGGCAAATCCCTCTTTGGCTGAAAAAATATTGCTGCTCTTTGCGGGCAAAGAAATTTTCCAGGACAAAAATCCATTGGAAAAAATCAAGCGTCATGGAACACAAATCATGGGAATGGGTGTGGCGTTGATTACGGCAGCGGCGATCGTCGGTATCGTCGGTACGATGGTGGTAGGTGTGCCGGTGATGTTCATTATCGGTATTCCTGCGGTACTCCTTATCATTGCCGGCGGGTTGATGCGCTGGCAGATTGCGGAGCAGGTGGCTTTCCGTATCAACCCGACCATGACTGTACGGAAACAAATCCAAACAGCAGGATTTGGCACAGGTGACCAAGCACAAAACGAAAAAGCGCACAATGCCGGTTTGCATACTTTGGCATTGCTGGATGATCCGAAATTTAATAAAGCACTACAGAATTTGAAAATTCGCGGTACGCAGCGCATGATTTCCGAGCACAACCGCAGTCGTGCAATTCAATCTATATTATCTCATTTGGTGCGTATCATGGAGAGTGATTTGAAGGATAAAACCAAATTGCAACTCACGCAAGAAGTGATACGAGTTTTAGGCTTCCTGGGGTTTGATATTAAAATGCAGGATCACCACTATAAGGATGCTCTGGTTGTAACTTTGACGCCCGAAACAGAACCGAAAATGTTGCAACAGGATTATAAATTAGGACGCATTATTCAGCGTCTGGGAGAATTGGGTATCAAACTGAATATGCGCAATTTGGGTCCGATTAAACAGCGTAAGCTTAAAGTCACCGGAGCGGCGGCTTAAACTGTTTATCGTGCTAGTGCGAACACGATGGGTGTGAGAGCCCATCAATGAAGCGGGTTAATATCGCCGATTGAAGGTGGAGCACCGAATTGATATTTCAGCAGATCGGTGCGACATCCTGCCGTATTTGGGGCAGGGCGAACATCTCTCGACAAAAATACCATGGGCTTACCCGGCATGTGCCAGGTAAGCCCATGGTATTTTTATAAAAAAGCCGTCTGGTCGTGTCCCGGCATCCGCCGGGCAGACTGGATGGTTTTTTAAGTATGACGCTATTTTCCGTTTTTTTTTGCAAGCTTATCCTGGATTAATTAATGAAAAAAGGGCAAAACAAGTCCAGTTTATTCCACTCAATCCCCTGAAGTCAGTAATACCCCTGTAAATAAAAGGTATTATTGCAATATAAAAATTTCCAATTTTGGTCTGATGTTTGCAAACAGGTAATGTGTATGATATCTTTACAATAAGAATTAAATAATTACTAAGAGGGTGATCACATGATGAACTCAAAAAATAATTTTCAATCATGGTTCCTAAGAATATTTATACTTATTGCGGTTTTCCTGGCAGGGGTGTCACAGGTTTCCGCCAGCAGGGGATCGGATATGGTTGGCAAAATTTTGTCCAATCTCATTGCCGGTGGTGAGTACATCATCGGATCCAGTTACATAGAAGATGAGAAAGAAGGAACCATGAAAGTTGTCGTGGAGACAACGGATGGTAAAAAAGTTTTTGATGAATCAGGACAGATGTTGG
Source organism: bacterium (assembly GCA_021108215.1). Taxonomy (NCBI): domain Bacteria; species bacterium. Next base: position 22,670 of record JAIORK010000049.1, read on the forward strand.
AACAGACTGATCGTCAGGGAAATAAAACCTTCTTCAAAGACGGTATTCCGGTCAAGACCGTTTCTCCCTCAGGGACTGTTATCTCTAAAACGCAAGTTCAGAGAACAGGCCAAGGTGATAAATGGATAGAAAGCCGCGACTATATGGGCAATCTTGAGAAACGTCGTGTCAATGCCAAAGGTGAAATGGTGGAACGCATCGACCAATCGGGCAGACGCTTTCGTGTAAAAGCACAAAAGGACAGTCAGGGGCAGACAGTCGCCATGACCGAGATCAATCAGGCGAGCGGGACCCGTACCACACGCTTTATGAATCCGAAAACCGGAGAAGTTGAAAAACTCATTGATGAAAAAGGCGACATCATTGTTATTCAATACCAAAAAGACGATAAAGGACGCAAGCTTGCCAGCTTGGAAAAGAATACAAATACGGGTCTTCTAACTGAAAAACAATATGACAGCATGGGTCGCGAGACGATGATCGTGGATTCGTCCGGCATGACAAGAGAAATCGCGTATGAGGTCAATGGTGCCAATCAAGTCAGCGCCTCTGTGGAGACAATCCAAGAGCCAAATGGTGAGACCCATAAACTGACAAAAACATTTGACGGTGCAAGCCGTGTGACCAGCGAAGTTGATTCAAGAGGCAAGGAGATCGAATATAGTTATACCGTGGAAGAGGATGGACACGTTTCGAAAGTGGAAGAAAATGAGACGGTTGTAAATGATCGGGGAGAAAAGGTTACGACCGAGCGCGTTAAAATCATGAATGCTGATGATCGGATCGAAACTGTATTTGAAAACGGTTTTCGTATTGATTACACATACGAAGAAGATGAAAATGGACGGGTTGAGAAAACGCATGAAACCAAATATATTGCGGATACCATGGAAAAGCTTTATACCCAGACCACGGAGATGGATGCGAACAATTTGCCGAGCAAGTCTGAAAAATGGGAAGAATCCGGTCCTATTGGAAAACGGCATAGTATCACGTATTATTCCATGGATCCTCTCACCGGAAAAACAAAGAAAACCAGCACCATAAATGATCTCGGTGATCTTACCGAGACCCTGATGGATGAAAACGGTCAGGTGAAATCTTCTGAAACGTGGCAGCAGTATGGCGCAAAACTCAAACGCCATAGTATCACAACGATAACAACCGATAGTATGACAGGTCTTCCTTTGGAATCGAGGAGTGTTGATGATATGGGAAATATCACACTCACAACGATGGATGAAAAAGGGTTGGCCGAACGTTCGGAGAGCTGGAGTGCTCGCGGCGCCTTACTAAAACGACATAGTGTGACCCAGATTGAGACCAATCCCCTCACTGGTAAACCCGAAAAAACAACCACGGTTAATGATCGCGGTGATGTTACGGTGACGTATATGAACGGGCAGGGCATGGCGGTATTGAGTCAGATCCGTGAAAATTCCGGGCCCAAACTCGGTCGGGATAAAGTGAGTACTACAGAGAACGATCCTTATACTGGGATGGCAAGTTCGGTAAGGACCCAAAGTGCGTTGGGAACATCACTGACGATGATGGATTCAAATGGGCTGCCGGTGAGTACGGAAAGTGATGATGTTTATGGGGCATCGCTGAAAAGACATAAAACAACCGAGCTGGAAGTTGATATTAATACCGGGTTGACCCAAAAAACAACTACGATTAATGATCGTGATGACAAAGTTGTTACCACGATGGATGACGAAGGCATGCCTGTCATCAGCGAGAGCTGGAATAGTCTTGGCGCGGAACTGAAAAAATATTCGTTGACGCAAATGAGTGTAGATCCCGCCACTGAAATGACCCGGAAAACATCAACGGTGAATGATTTGGGAGACATTTCGGTAACCAATATGGATGAAAATGGATTCGCGACAGACAGTCTGAGCATCAAAGCGTTGGGGGCGATTTTAAAGCAGACCAGTCTGACAATGATCACGACTGACGAGAATACCGGGCAGAGTGCCATGACGGATACGGTTAATTTACGGAATGACCGTACCCAAACCTGGATGGATGAAAATGGTCTTGCTGTCAAAAGCGAGGGGTGGCTGGCGCTGGGTCCTGAGTTGAAAAAACACAGTCTGAACGAGATTACATCAGATCAGGAAACCGGCGAGACATCCAGTACGTTGAGTCGGAATGACCGCGGCGATGTTAACCAAACGTGGATGGATGAGGATGGCTTGGCGTTTAAAAGCGAGGGGAATTCTGCTTTGGGTGCTGAACTTAAAAAACACAGTTTTGTAAGCATTGCCACCAGTGATCAAACCGGGGAAACCACAGCGACGGTGAGTCGCAATGAGCGCTCGGATGAGACCGTGACAACAATGGATGAAAATGGTTTGGCTGTGAAAAGTGTGGGCAGCATGGCGCTTGGGGCAATTTTGAAAAGAACCAATGAGACCGCGATTGAAACTGATATAAATACCGGTGAAACTGCGGCAACCTATTCATTGAATAATCGTAATGACCGGACCTGGACCCGGATGAATGATAATGGTATGGCGGTGAAAAGCAGAAGTATTAATTCTTTGGGTGCGACATTAAAACGGACCAGTATGACCGCGATTGAAACCGATATAAATACCGGTGAGACAGCAATGACTTCAAGTATCAACAACCGCAATGACCACACCGTCACCAAAATGAATGAAAATGGTTTGGCGATCCAGAGTCAGAGCAGTTTGGCTTTGGGGGCGACCTTAAAACGGGATAGCGAGACGCAAATTACCACGGATGGAAAGACCGGTGAAACCGCGCAGACGTTGAGCATCAACAATCGCGGTGATCATACCTGGACCGGTATGAATGCGGATGGCTTGGCGACGGTGAGTGAATCCTGGTCGGCATATGGTGCGAATTTGAAACGGCATAGTTTAAGTGTGATTCAAACCGACTCGCGAACAGGTGAAACCGCGCAGACAACCACGATGAATGACCGTGGTGATCAAACCTGGACCGGTATGAACGAACATGGATTGGCCGTGAAAAGTGAGAGCTGGTTGGCGCTGGGTGCGGCCGGCAAGGCGCACAGTGTAAGCGTCATTGAGGCTGATGTGGATACAGGTGAAACGATATCGTCGACAAGCATCAACGACTTGGGTGATAAAACCAAGAGTTGGATGGATGATAATGGTTTGGCTTTAAAAAGCGAGGGCTGGATGTCCTATGGAGCGATACTCAAACGTCATAATTTGACAATGATTAATACTGATTCCGCGACCGGTGAGACACGTTCCACACAAAGTAAAAATGACCGGGGCGATCGTACTGATACAACCATGGATAGTAATGGCTTGGCAGTTAGGAGTGTTGGCGTGATGGCGCTTGGCGCCAATTTGAAACGCCGGAATACAACGCAGATAATAACTGATCAAGACACTGGCGAAAGCAGTGAAAGTATCAGCATCAATGATCGCGGAGACAAGACCCATACCTGGATGAATGAGCACGGTCTGGCAATCCTGAGCGACAGCATTTCAGCGCTGGGCGCGACCTTGAAAAGACACAGTGCTACGAATATTACCACAAATGCTTATACCGGTGAAACAACCCATACGGTGAGTATCAATGATCGCGGTGATGTGAGTCAGACCTGGATGGATAAAAATGGTTTGGCTGTGAAAAGTGACAGCCAATCCGCGCTGGGGGCTAATTTAAAGAAACATAGTGTGACGGATATTATTACGAATCAGCAAACCGGTGAGATGGATGAGTCGCTCTCGAAAAATGATCGGGGTGATTTAACCCATACCTATATGGATGAAAACGGACTGGCAATTAGAAGTGAAGCCCAGGTGGCATTGGGTGCGGTTTTGAAATGCACCAGTGAAACTGCGATCCAGACCGATGTCGACACCGGTGAAACCGCTGCCACTTATTCATTGAATCAACGTGGTGACCGGACATGGTCTAAAATGGACGGTAATGGATTGGCGGAGAGTAGTCACGGTGTTTCGGCACTGGGCGCAACTTTGAAAAGGACCAGCACCACCGCTATCTCAACGAATAAGGCGACCGGCGAAACAGACATGACCTATACGATTAATGACCGCAGCGATAAAACCGCCACGGAAATGAATGAGAATGGACTTGCGGTACAAAGTCATAGTCAGCTCGCACTGGGTGCGTCGTTGAAGCGTACCAGCACAACCCAAATTACAACCAACGCAGATACCGGTGAGACGGATGAAACCCTAAGCGTGAATAACAGGGGTGATCGGACTTGGACCGGTATGAACAGGAATGGTTTGGCCAGGATCAGTGAAGGCTGGTCCGCCTACGGCGCATTATTGAAGCGTCACAACCGGACGATGATTGTTGTGGACGAATACACGGGCGAGACGAGTGAAACCATGAGTAGCAATGACCGTGGTGATATTACTTGGACGGGTATGAATGAGCATGGATTAGCTGTGCAAAGTGAAGGGTGGTTGGCACTGGGCGCGATTGCCAAACGTCACAACACGATTAAAATTACTGCCGATCCTGCTACGGGTGAGACGCAAGAAACCTTGAGCCTCAATGACCGCGGTGATGAAACCCAAACCTGGATGGATGAAAATGGATTGGCAGAAAAGAGTGAGGGACAGCAGGCTTTGGGAGCGATTCAAAAACGTCATAATATCACTTTGATTGATGTTGATACCGGCACAGGAGAAACCCGATCCACTCGTAGTAAAAATGACCGCGGTGATATCACTTATACGAAGATGAACAAAGATGGATTGGCCGTAAGCAGTGAAAGTGTATTGGTATTAGGCGCAATCCTTAAAAGAACGAGCCGTTCGGTCATCAAAACGAGGATGGATACCGGTGAAACGGAAGAGACACATAATGTCAATAATCGTGGTGATGAAACGCATTCCTGGATGGATGCAGATGGATTGGCAACGAGAAGCGAAAGTTGGCTTGCATTGGGTGCGGAACTTAAGAAGCATAGCATGACCGCTGTTGAAACGGATTGTATTACCGGTGAAACGCGTGCCACAACCAATAACAATGATCGTGGAGACACCACGTCGACTTTGATGGATGTCAATGGACTGGCTTATAGAAGTGATGCGACGTTGGCATTGGGTGCGGCACTGAAAAAGCACAGTGTTACGGAAATTTTGACAAATCGTTATACCGGGGAGACCTCATCGACATTTAATCAAAATGACCGTAATGATAGAAACTTGACGACCATGGACGAAAATGGTCTGGCGGTGAGAAGTGAAAGTCAATTGGCACTCGGCGCAATCCTTAAGCGGACCAGTGAAACGACTTTGCAAGTCAATGCGTATACCGGAGAGACTGAAGCGACGTATAGTTTGAACCTGCGTGGTGATGTCGCTGTCACGGAAATGGATGGAGATGGTCTGCCGGTTCAAAGTTATAATAATTCCGCTTTGGGCGCTAATCTCAAAAAACAGAGTTTCACGACCATGACGGTGAACAAACAAACCGGTGAAACGGCAGCGAGCTATTCGGTCAATGAATTGGGTGATCGGGTGTTGACCTTGATGGATGACGAAGGACTTCCGGTTGCCAGTGAAAGTTGGCAAGTACTTTCTCCGGTTTGGAAAGCACATACGGTTAGCGAAATAACGGTTGACAAACAGACCGGCGAAACAAAAATGAACGAAAGCGTGAATGGAATGGGTGATCGCACTATTACTCATATGGATGAAAATGGTTTGGTGAACGCCAGTGAAAGCTGGCAGGTATTGGGTGCAAAGAAAAAACAGCATAGTGTTTCCGATGTCACAGTGAATCAAAAGACAGGTGAAACATTGAGCTCGTTTTCGACAAATGATCTTAATGAAACCGCATTAACCTTGATGGATGAAGATGGCTTGGCTTATGCCAGTCACTCTGAGGATAAATTGGGGCCTTTGGACGGCAGGACTAGAGATAGCCGAATTGATACCAATCCGGATACGGGTGTTACACAGAGGACATCCACCACTGATAAATTACATAGTGGTCCGGTGATAACACAAATGGACATCTGGGGCATGGCAATAGAAAGCCAAGGGACAGATCGTTATGGCGCGATTGCCGGGCGAAGTAAACGAACCACACTGACACCCAATCCATATACGGGGTTGACCATGGAAAGTTTTACTTATGATGCGTTGCATACCGGTGCGGTCCATACCACAATGGATGAAAATGGTTTTGCAGTCGAGAGTACCAGTGTGAATAAATATGGTCCGTCACATGGGCGTCACCAAGTCACGCAAATGACACCGGACAAAGATACCGGCATGACTGCGATGAGTGAGAGCAAAACACTTTCCGGGGAAAAAGGCACGATTATTAAGATTAATGAAACCACAACTTATAACGATCCTGTTTTTGGAGCTCCTGAATACGCGGAGAGTACAGCGACCTTTGGAGCGTTTAAAAATAAAGTAACTGAATTCACTGATGTCAATGAAAATACCGGATTAGTGCGCTATAGCAACGTTGTTGATGGCGGCGGCACGACTGAAAATGAGCATAATGAGTTTGGCGTAGCCAAATCCACCCGTTATAATATTTTGGGAGCGATTAAGAAAACAGATACAATCAATACCATGAACACGCAGACAGGTATGATTCAAGCCAGTAACAGTTCGGATCGTAAGGGAAGAACAAACACTACTTTTAATCAAAATGGCCTTGTCAATCAATCGGTGCGTACGAATTTCAATGCTCACTATGTTGTTGCGGAAACCACCACCACCCAATCATGGAATGCGTATACCGGGTCACCTTTGGTATCGGTTTCGCTTGATGGGCATGGAACCACAACAAAATATTTTGATCTCGACAGTATGATGGAGAAAACGATTCGTGTGGATCAATGGGGTGATAAAACCACGACATCGTTTGTCAATAACAGGTTGACCGGTATGCCGATCACCAGTAAAACGACTTCGGAAACCGGAACAACCGAGACGTTGTTTGAAGACAATGGACTGGCTATGCAGAGTACATTTACTGCTAAAATTGGACTTCACAATACGACCACCAATTATTATGCCGCCAATCTGGATATGAAGAGCACCAAAAGTGTTGATGAACGCGGTAATATTAGTGTCAGCGTTATGAATTCCGCAGGAGAAGTAACGCATAGTTATTCAAAGAGCGGCACGACCACCATGGATCTGAAAAATAACCGGGCTGCAACCAGTTCGGGCCCGGGTGGGAGTTCGACCTATTATTATTCCGGAAAATGGCTGGATAAAACCGTGAGTGTAGATGATGGTGAAACAACGACTTCCTGGATGGAACATCGCAACAATGGCGCGACACGAAAAGTGAAGACGAAAGATGGGACCACATCCTATAATAATTCTTATAATAGCCGGGGATTCGTCTCTTATCGGACGGAATCCAATGGCAAGGGTGATACCGGGTTTTCCAATTTTAATTCTTATGGTGATCAAATTTATTCGGAGTGGACCGGAAAAATGAAGAAAGAGCCGGCTGATCGATACGGTAATCAGTTCTTAGGCGGTACTTGGGTATCGAAGACAACCTACAAGGTGAATAGTCGGGGTGATACCCAGTCGTGGACCACCAAGTCGAGCTGGAGCGGGACACAGCATTACGCAGAGATTGGTCATTATGAACCAACCTGTCTTGAATGGGATGAGGCAGGAACAGCTTGCGTTAAGTTGGGAGATGAAAAATATGTCGTTGATCAAGCTGCGCATAACAAAAAAGTCGGCGGTTCAAAGACTAAATCAGACACACCTGACCATAGCCCGAAATCTGATGTCTGGGTTGTGGCGCATTTAAGTGGAAGTCAGCTAAAACAGGGGACTGTGCTTGGAAGCAGCAACTCTGCCCAAAACAAATTCGGGGTGGGTGCAGCCGCTGTGGGCGGATCGCAAGATGCGACCAAACCCGGTTATCATAGTGTTTATCAGAAAAAAATGATTGCCTCCCTGGCAACCGTGGAAATGGAAAGAACGTTAAAAGAGAATTTCAGACCAACGGTCAAACGCATGCAAGCGCAATTGGAAAAATTTAAGGAAAATCCGAATCTGCTCAGTTTGCGGCAGTTGGCTTCTTATACTTATTCTGAAAAGGGTAGTTTTGAAAAAGCATTTGCGGCAGCGGGTGATAAAGTGGCATTCTTACGCCAGGCAGCTGATGATGCATATTATTATTATAGCGGCAATCATCTGTCGGCAGTTGATCTTTCGCATGGAGAGATTGAACAGGCTCTCTTCCTGGTAGAGCGGCAACCCAGCACAGCGTCCCTGCAGGATTGGCTGGGATTTTTCGCGACCGATGAACAGAAGGAAAAAATCGGGAAGGACATGCTGGAAACCAGTGAAAAACTTGCTGCAACCGAGGATGCGGCAACACAAGCCTATTTGTTGGAAGAATTCTGGGCCCAATTGGCATCCTTAATAGGCGACATTGCCGCTCAGAAAATGGGGAATGGTATTTCCGAAACCATCCTTGTCCAGTGGCTCAGTCAGGCAGTACAGGAAGAAGATGATCTCCAACTGCTTGCCAGCCGGATGCTGAACGATCCTCAGCTTGCCCCCAAAAGCACTTCGGCAGGCAGCGGGGTTGCGCTGAGTGGCGGCGGTGCGGCCGTCAAGGCGAAGAAACTGGAAGATGATTATTCCGATTTTGAAGACATGACCCGCATTGGCATTGAGGCACAGGTTGCGGCAGCCACTGTCGCCAAGGACCAAGTGGAGTCTGTTCCGCAGAAGGTTGACCTTAAACTTGACGAGAGTGACGACTTGATGGAGATGAAGGAAATGGATACTGTCCTGAAAAAATTGTCTCTGAAGAAAAATCAGGTGAGGAAAATTGCCGGCCTGCACCATGTCCGTCTCAAACAGGAACTTGAGCAGGGTGTGGTGATTAAAAAAGATAAAAAAGGCCGGGTGAAAAAATTGAAGACCAAGTACGGGAACACCCTGGTTATTGAATATAAAAAGGACGGTAAGGTCAGCGTTAAAATTGTGATGCCAAAAAAACAGCTCAAGAGCCTGGCTGAATACAGGAAGGGATGGCTGAAAAAAATCATTTTGAAAGGTGGTTCGGTACTTACGCTTGCTTATCCTAAAGGTGATGATGGCGAGGGTGGGATGATTGCCAAGTTGGCCAAGGGCATGTTTAAGAATATTTACAAGTATGGAAAAAATGGTAAACTGAAGCAGGTTGTAAAGCAGGAAGGTGACCGGAGTCGCGTTGAGGAATTCAAACAGGAAGAAGAACTCGACGCAATTGTTGCAGAAGAAGATAAACTGAAAGATGATCGGATAGATTCTAAGAAGTTGGGTGTACAAAAACCCGGTCAGATGCATTGATAAAATAGTTTTTCACATTGCGCTGAATTTAGTGCGTAAGGTGTGGTGTTTGACATGGAAATAATATAGGAATTTGTTTAAAAAAAAGCCCCGTCGGCAAATTGCCGGTGGGGCTTTTTTATTTTTTAGTGCTGAGATTATTTAAAAACCGGTTGGTATGTGGAAAGAGATTCCGAAGAGTAAGGCGCCGCTTCCGCCGGGATACACGGTATCGCCGAGTTCAACATCATTGACCTGGCTAAAAGCGGTCATGCGGTAGACATATTCACCGTAAATCGAAGTGAAGGGTGTGAAATAATAGCTGATACCTGCACCAATATTGAAACCGGCACCATAGTAAAATGCATCGTTGTTTCTGCCATCACCGTACAATTCGCCGTTTTCAACATTTAAAATCGCGTAGTGCATACCTGTCAAAAGATAGAGGTCAATCATCAGTATGGGAAGATTGAATTTAGCAGTAAAATCGATAAAAGAAAAGGTCATGGAACCTTCGGGTTCGTAGAAAATTGAAGATTTTTCTTTGGTGTGTGTACTTTGGGCATATTGGATTTCGCCGGTGAAAAAACGCCGGTTAAAGGCTGCGCGAAGTGAAAAACCGGTACTGTTGGTGGTTGGATAAGGCATGTCAAAAAATTGGTCGTCTGCATAATAGCCGTTATCCGAAAAAATAAAGTTTTCGCCATTGAAATCACCGGGAAAGACAGATACAGCAGCACCGCCTATGCCAAAACTATAGTTGTTGGCGAAACCAGTCGCCGGGATGATGAACAGAATTGCGAAAATCAGGACAGACATCAAAAACAGGGTATTGGAACGTGCATTATTCATAGCAGGTAGTCCTTTCGAAAGAGATATTTCTATTCTCGGCTAAAAAAGTGGATTTTTCAAGTAACAATCCTAAAATATCAAATGGCTTGAAATATTGCGTCCTGATACGACATAATAATCACGTGGATTCGTTAAAAGAATAATTGGAAGGAAAAAATAGATGGGAAATCCGGAGAGACGTTTGCAGTTTGTGGCAATCATGGTATTTCTATTGATAAATATCATTATGATACCGGTTTTTGTTTTTTGGTTTACACCCTGGAAGATTTGTTTCGGGCTTGATGGGCCGGTTGTGAAGTTGTTATATTTTTTAGTGATTCTATTGATTGGCGGCTGTGTTTGGTTGCTCGGCGTATCCATGCATTATTTGTATCGTCTTGGGTTCGGTACGTTTTCTCCTTGGAATCCCACTAAGAAGCTGGTGGTACAAGGTGTTTATGCGCATGTGCGTAATCCGATGATCTTGGGCATCATGGGGATACTCCTTGGGGGCGGTTTGGTTTTCGGGTCAATTTATTTATTGGTGTGGATCTTGCCGTTTTTTGTCGGAAATACACTTTATGTTGCTTGGAGTGAAGAACCCGGGCTCTATAAACGGTTTGGCCCTGATTACATGATCTACCTTCAGAATGTGCCGCGCTGGCTGCCCAGATGGAAACCCTGGATTGAAGTAAGAAAATGAAAACGAATGACAATAAAGAATTCAACTTTTTGCAATAAGGTAGTTCCGGCTTTTGATTGAATCGGAAGCCGGTATTCATCACAGTCACCAAGGCATGAATGCAGTTTGCCATTTATGCCTTTTTTACAACCGGATAGTTGGAGGTGCTTCCTCGCGGGTAAAGCAAGACTGCTTCCGTCTGGTATTCACAGTATGTATTATGTATAATGGCTAAACTTTAAACGAAGGGTCGGAAGAACGTATGAAAAATAATCCGGAGACAGCTGCAGCACAATTTTGCGGTCTTGACTATTATTCGCCTCAGCGGCTGGGTCAATACTATTACCAAATTAAGGCGATTCGGGAATCGGATGTAAATAGGATTCTTGAGATTGGACCCGGTCCGGGAGTGGTGACGCATATTTTGCGTACCGCCGGAATGAATGTGAAGACGTTTGACTGTGAAGCTGATTTAAAACCGGATGTGTGCGGCGATATTCGTGCGATTCCTTTGGCAGACAATTCCGTTGATTTTACGTTATGCTGTCAAGTTCTGGAACATCTGCCTTTCGAAGATTTTAAAAAATCTCTGAGTGAAATAAAAAGAGTCACAGCAAAATTTGCACTGATTTCGCTTCCGTATGTAAGCCGGGTTATTTATTCTTTACACAAGCTGCCCACCGGCAGACGTGCTTCTTGGGTACTGCATTTTCCATGGCTGCCTGCCAAGGGCAGATCCGCCCCGGGTCATTTTTGGGAAATTGGGAGAAAAGGGTATTCGCAAAAAAAAATCAGACATTCGATTAAAAACGCCGGTTTGTATATCCGGGAGGCATTTACACCGGTTGATGCACCCAACAATCAGTTTTTTTTAGTAGCCACGGACCGTCAAGGATGATCACACTCTTAACCATTGCTTACAATCAGAGACTTTATACCGAGATGCTGCTCGCCAGTCTGGCACTGGCGGACTGTGCGGATGTGGATTTCGAACTGGTTTTTGTGGACAATGGGTCCAACGATGGAACCCGTACTCTGGTGGAAGCGTACCCCTTGAAAAAAAATTCCCATTTCAAAGGATTGACCTATTTTGCGTTTCCTGAAAACCAGGGGGTTGCAGCTGCAATTAACCGGGGATTTGATCTGGCTAAAACGACGTTTGTGCTTCAAGCTGATAATGACGTTGTATTTGGCCCTCATAGTTTTTCAATTCTGGAATCCTGGATGCATCGCCATCCTCGAGGGATGATTTCACCCAACTGGCCGTTTATTCAAAAAAAACTGGGAATGGGTTATTTTGACTCTCCGAGGGGTATCACCCCTGAAAAGCTTGAAAAACTCGAAAAAACAGGGTTAAAAGCCAAATTAGAGCCCTTCAGAGCCACCGGCTCTTGTTGGATGTGTTCCAAGGAGTTGTTTTTGACAATTCGGGGATGGGATACAGGATTTAAAAATATCTGTGCTTCAGACGATTTTTTATGGAAAGTCGCTGTTTCCGGTGCCGAGCGTTTCACAGTCCCTTGTCCGGTCTATCATCCCGGGAAAATCACTCGCGGGAAAATTCCGAAAAGCTCGGAGCAGCAGGAAAAAGATTTACAACGGTTTCAGGAGAGGTGGCAGGGACATCCTGAGGACAAAAATTGTTTGCGAATGCATCAGCAAACAGCCGGGCTTCAAATGGACCCTGAACCTAAAATATATTTATACAAACGATTGTTTAATCAATGGCGTGCGCGACGGAGGCAGGCATGAAAACAGTTCTTTTTTATTATACCGGGACCGGGAATTCGCTGTGGGTTGCCCAACAAATGGCCGCTGCGCTTACCGATTGCGAGATTTTTTCTATGGCACGGATAAACAGTGATGTCCTGCATGTGCAGGCGGATGCGGTCGGTCTGGTTTTTCCGGTACACATGTGGGGCATTCCGCAGCCTGTATTGGAATTTATAAAAAAAATACAAGCCGATGATAAACAGTATTACTTTGCTGCCGGGGTCAATGCCGGGCAGGTTTCCCGGACCCTGGTGCAACTCCAAGAGGTTATGCGGAAAAAGGGAATGCCGTTGTCCGGCGGTCTTGACATTGTGATGCCGTCAAATTATATACCCTGGGGTGGTCCCGGACCGGTTGCCCGGCAGCAAAAGCAGTATGCGGCGGCAGCGGAAAAAATAATTCAAACTGCCCCGAAAATCAAAGCGCGCCAACCTTTTGCACTTGAAAGGGGTCCGCTTTGGCAGCGGATTGTTTTTACCTGGATTTATCATCTTTCTTTCAGGCACGTAACACAAATGGATAAAGATTTTTGGGTGGATGATCAATGCACTCAATGTGGACTATGTGAAAAAGTCTGTCCTGCACAAAATATTCAAATGGTCAATGGCAAGCCGGTGTGGCAACATCGCTGCGAACAGTGTTTGGCATGTATTCAATGGTGTCCGCAGACCGCAATCCAGAAGGGAAAGAAAACCCCGGTGTATGAACGCTATCACCATCCTGCCATCAAACTGACTGAAATCATAGCCGGTATATCGTCCCAACGGTATTCGGGCAAAGGGATTGACCCTCAGTAGCATCAATGGAATCTGGAATATACGGATTCGGTTGAAGGAGGATTGATGATCGGACTGTGCATGTCAACCGAACTCAGAGGATTTTTTAAGAGATGTTAAAAGCAGTTGTTGGTTTTAAAAAAAAGTTGTCTTTATTTTTTGCCACAGAGAACTTCTGTGCGTTCATAAAATATTGCTTAGGAGGTTGGCATGGCGCGTGAGATCAAAGATGTACAAAATTATCAAGATCGCTTACTCAAGTTGATTCCCACTGAAATTATCGGGGCGTATCTTTTTTTACAGGGTGTTGTTCCTACGGAACATGCCAGATGGGGGACCACGGTGATTGCCCTGATCCTCTGTATCATGACACCGTTTTACTTAAAACGCATTCAAAATGTCAACCGCATATCACAACGCGTGGTCACCACGATTTCGTTTATTGTGTGGGTCTATTCCTTGGGGGGGCCATTTTTCTTATGGGGTGTGTATGAGGCATGGATTGGTTCGGCATTGCTCGTCCTTTGGACCATGACGGTTCCTTTGTTGGTGAATCCGAAACCCAAGGTCCAGCCGGCTTGATGTGAACTGAATGATAATTACAGTCAAATATTCTCGTGCGTGATGATCTTGTTTTTTTGATTTTGTTTTGCAGCGCGATGTCCATGCTTGTTTCGATCGGAATGCCTCCGTAAATTGCGTATGGAAAAAATGGTCAAAAACGCTTGCGCTTTATTAAAATCGGGATCTAAAATAGAGTATGTTTTGATTATCATCCGGGAGGGGGTGGACCCGATGCCGGAGCAGCAGCTGAACAAAAGAGGAGATAATCACCGGCGCTTTCCACGTTTTCGACTCGGCGTACCTGTTCAATACAAATTTTTAGAGCAAGGGGATCTGTACCGCGCGTTGGAATCACACACTGAAAATTTCAGTGCAAAGGGTACTGCATTTTTGACAGATCGAAGAATTCATTCCCGGAAACATATCTTGTTAACGCTTTATCTTCCTTCCGGCGACCATTATAAACGCAATCTGAAAAAAGCTTATCCGGAAGAAAATTTATTGCCGGTTATTATTTTTTCCGAGGTTGCCTGGTGCAGGCGAAAAAACCAACGGCATTTTGAAATCGGGGTGGAATTTTTAGCGGTTGAACCGGAACACGTTCATCGCTTTGAATCATTTCTTTTCCATGCACTTGCATAAGAATACCACAGGCAGGCTGCCCATTGGTGAAGCGCGGATACGATAAAATTATTTTTTCAAGAAAGGTTTGCCTTGTATGCATACGCGGTTTTGATCTTGTGAGTGGTTACGGCGATGATCTGTTTAGCCCAGTTGGTTTTTTCAGAACATCCTAAAAGATGAACAAGTGCGGTAATCCGCTTTGTCATGTTTTTTTGAGCACTGCGGGGCCGTTGCATGGAATCCTCGCGGTGATTTTATTATTTAGTGTCATTTGCGTATGATCGACAGTCGTATCCACAAACTGAATTGAAATCTTTCACTTGACTTTTATACTTGGTTTGATTTATTTGATATGGAGAGACGAAACAAGGAAAGGTGACGATGGACATTATGCCGGATGCAATTGAACAACAAAAAGAACTGAAAATAATCGGAATGACAGTCGAGGTGGAAAGTGCACCGGTGGACGCGTATAAATGCATCCGGGTACTTTGGAAGACGTTCAATGCCAATTTGTGGAAAATCAGCAACCGGGTGAATTCGGAAGCATGGAATAAATTCGGTGTTTCCTACAACCGTCAACCCGGAGACAAATTCACCTATTTCGCCGGGGTCGAAGTGGAAGCACTTGATAGCATTCCCGAAGGCATGGCCGGTAAGCAGATCCCGGCGGTTGCCTGTGCACGCTTTTCACATAAAGGTGATGTAAAAAAAATCAACGAGACAATTTTTAGTATTTTTAATCATTGGCTGCCTGATTCAGGATACAATGTTGTGCCGGGATGGCAGTGCGGCATTGATTATTATGAGAAATATGACAAACGGTTTAAATGGTCTGAAGCGGACTCTGTCATTGATGTTTTTCTACCGGTGGTGAAAAAGTAAGCAATTATTTTACCGTATTTACGTTTTATCGTGCTAGCGCGAACACGATGGACAGCCTGCCCGGCGTACTTGTCCAGCTTGCCCCGCGTATGCGGGGGCGCATGCCGGGTAAGCCCGTGGATTTTTATCAATGGGTGCCCGGCATGAATATGACCTGTAGATTTTTATTTTTTCAGGAATGAAAAAAATCCCCCGCCGGGTTTTTTCGGCAACCTATCCGTTAAAAACATTTTAAGTGTCGTGCATTTGCCGTTTTGCCACGGCCACAACATTGCCACGATCATGGATTGATCGTGATCTTGTTTGAATAAGCATTGCTCCTTTTGGATGCCGCCATAATTTTTAGCGATTTGTTTGGCTTCCTTGGGGGCGGACTGTCCGGGTGCTTTTAAAGGTGCGCCCAGCAGCGATTCGAGTGTTTCCAGCCACTGGGCGGTATCTCGGGTATAAAAAACCAGATCAAGACAGTCTGCTTCGATTTTCCGCTCTTCCTGTTTTTTCAAGGACTTCAATTTGGCATAAATATCTTTTAGCATAATGTTTTCCTTTAGGGTTTGGTTTGCACTTTTGCCCAGGTATCCCTCAGGCCGGTTGTTCGATTAAACACCGGTTCGTCCGGTTGGGTGTCCGGGTCGACACAGAAATATCCGTGTCTTAAAAATTGCAGTTGTGTTCCGGGTACGGCCTGCTTCAGGCAGGGTTCAACCTTGCATTGTGTCAGACGGACAAGGGAATCAGGATTAAGGTTCGACCGGAAATTCTCGCCGTCTGCGGTGTCATTGGGATTGGGTTTGGTAAACAGATAATCATAGAGCCGGACCTCAGCATCCACGGCATGTTGAGTAGAGACCCAGTGTAAGGTACCCTTGACCCGGCGTCCATCGGGTGTGCCGCCGCCGCGTGATTCAGGGTCATACGTGCAATGTAATTCCAGAATTTTACCGGATTGTTGATCTTTTATAATGTCCGTACACGTGATGTAGTACGCATGCTTAAGTCGCACTTCTTTGCCGGGTGCCAGCCGGAAATATTTTTTAGAAGGATTTTCCTGGAAATCTTCCTGTTCAATATATAACTCCCTGGAAAAGGGGACCTTGCGGCTGTCTGTTTGAGGATCTTCAGGATTATTGATGGCATCAAATTCTTCAGTTTGTCCTTCAGGATAATTTGTGATAATGATCTTTAGCGGTCGTAACACTGCCATGACCCGTTGAGAATGGCGATTGAGGTCCTGGCGGAGTTCGTATTCCAGCATCCCAACATCCACGACACTATTGGTTTTATCCACACCAATGCGATTGCAAAAATTACGAATTGACTCCGGTGTATAACCACGCCGCCGCAAGCCTGAAAGGGTAGGCATACGCGGGTCATCCCAGCCATTGACACTGTTTTCTTGGACCAACTGGAGAAGTTTACGCTTGCTTAAAAGGGTGTAGGTAAGTTCGAGACGGGCAAACTCAATTTGCTGCGGATGACAGTCAATGGTGATGTTATCCAATACCCAATCATAGAGGGGACGGTGGTCCTCAAATTCCAGGGTACAGAGGGAATGCGTGATTTTTTCCAGGGCATCTGAGATACAATGTGCAAAATCATACATGGGATAGATGCACCAGGTATCCCCGGTTCTGGGGTGGCGGGATTTGCGGATACGGTAGAGTGCAGGGTCCCGCATATTCATATTAGGATGTGACATATCAATTTTGGCACGCAAAACGCAGGCGCCTTCATCGAAATGTCCCAGACGCATTTTTTCAAATAATTCGAGGTTTTCCGCAATGGGGCGGTCCCGGAAGGGGCTGTTTTTACCGGGTGATGTCAGGGTTCCGCGGTATTCCCGAATTTGATCAGCGGTGAGTTGACAGACATACGCGTTGCCTTTTTGAATCAGCTCGCCGGCATAGCGATAAAAGGAGGCATAATAATCCGAAGCATAATAGGTGTGTTCCTTCCAATTGAACCCGAGCCATTTGACGTCTTTTACAATTGAATCAATATATTCCTGCTCTTCTTTTTCAGGGTTAGTGTCATCAAAACGCAGATGACAGCACCCTCCGAAATCTTCAGCAATGCCGAAATTAAGATTGATGGATTTGGCATGTCCGATATGAAGATAGCCATTGGGTTCCGGCGGGAAACGCGTTTCCACCCGTCCCGCGTTTTTATTTGCCTGCACATCCCGGGTAACAATTTTTCGGATGAAATCCAAAGATTTTGTCGGTCCGGGCGCTGCGTTGTTATCCATCTCCTGCATGTTCAAACTCCTCTGATGAAATGATGGACCATTATAGGGATTTGGGCTTGTAAAGTAAAGGCAATGCTGCGAGGACTGTGGATGTCATTTTCATTTTTTCATGTACTCTTATAAAGAGTTTTAGTATAACTGAAGACAAATCAGTACCCATGAAAAAAGGAAACCAACATCCCGGAGGTGTTATGCAGGTTTTGGTGGTTTTGGCTCATCCTGACGAAAAAAGCTTTAATCACGCTATTGCCAAGACTGTTATCAATTGTTTGGAAAAAAACACCCACACGGTTCGGTTTCACGATTTGTATGCAGAAAATTTTGATCCGCTATTACCGGAACAAAAATTGGGAACCAATGCCCAATTGGATGAATTGATGGCAGAGCATTGTGAACATCTTGTACATGCCGAGGGGATGGTGATTATTCATCCCAATTGGTGGGGCCAACCTCCTGCTATCATGAAGGAGTGGATTGACAGGATTTTTCGGCCCAAAACAGCCTACCAGTTTCTTCCCGGCGACGATGGCGAAGGTGTTCCCGACGGGCTGCTCAAGGCGAAAAATGCCTTTGTGATCAACACATCCAATACACCGGAAGACCGGGAAATTCATCTGTTCGGTGATACCCTGCAAATTCTTTGGAAAAAATGTATTTTAGAATTTTGCGGGATCAAATCATTTAAACGTAAAATATTACGCGTGATTGTCACCAGCACATATAAACAACGTGAGCGCTGGCTGGCGGAGATCGACCAGGATATTCAAAATTTATTTCCGAGTCAATCTTGTCCGAATTAAAAAACACAGCAGCTGGTCCGATCACATGAAACAGGATGCCTGATTAATTTGGACGGTAGTATTTCCGAATAATTAATAAAAATCCGCAGGCGCATAGCGCCCCAAAAAAATAATATCCATCAGGTCGGGGCTGTGCGGAAAATAATCAAAGCAGGTTCTGCAGGGAAGGTTTTAGGACGGCTTTGACAACTGAGAGTGCGATGATTCCGATGAGGACAATACTGATTGTTTGGAAGGAAATATCTTGAATCGCCATGCCAAAGGCAAGCCCCGCAGCAGGCGGGTGTTCCGTGTTCGTAATCACCATGATGAAAATCGCCAATCCAACAGCCAGGGCAGCCATGACAATATGTATATTATTATGTAAAAAAGAGATATTCACCAGAATACGGTAGTGTTCAATAAGCTGGCAGCCAAGTCCGGAAAGCGTTCCCACAAAATAACCGCCAATGAGAAATCGTGGCTTGGAGACTTGGGCATGCGGCATGGTAAACGCGATGAATGAACTTGCGCCCAGCGCGGAGATTAAGACTGCATTGGACTCAATGTCCAGAAAAAGCAAGATAACAAAAATAGCCATGGTCGCAAGAATACACTGTGAGATATAACTTGCCTTATTTTTGGAAAATTTTTCGTCAAAATATTCCATCTTACTTGAATTGAATCGTTTTTTTACTGTTGAATCGCTCACTTCCATGCTGTGTAAACTCCTGTTTGAAAATGCTGTAATCAATGATCACTATTAGTAACGGCACCACTACAAGAGATTCAACAGCAAAAGTGCTTAAAAACCGAATTATTGCAATCTCTGCAACTGTTGGAGCAGGGCAGGATGCAAACGCCTTAAGGACTGTTTTTTAAGGTCAAAGCAGACCATGGTTATTGCACTTTTAAGCACGACATCTGCGCCGCGCATAACCGTATAATCAAAAATAAACGATACCTTTTTAATTTCGTTAACGCGCATTTCAATAATGAGATGATCACCAAATAGGATGGGTTTTTTATAGTCTGTGAGTACTTTGGAAGGGAAAAACGTTACCCCTTCTTTTTCAACAAAATTCAGAAAGTTACCGAAATGCTTATCAAACCAGGAAACCCGGCACCATTCCAACCACTCTAAGGGTCGGGCATAATAAACTTGTTTTGTGACGTCGGTATCACTTAATCGAACTGTATGGTGAAATTGAAACATAGTCGCATCCTCCTTTTATCGTGCCAGCGCGAACACAATGGGCAACGCCGGGTAAGCCTGTGGATTTTTATCGTTAACCTATTTTGCAGCAAAGCGGTTGGTTATGAAAGAAAAAAACAGCATGCGAGTCTTGCGGATCATCTTAAAGTATGGTTTGATAGTAGAAGCTCGGTGGAATACTGTTTAAAGTATTCGATGCTTTATGGGTCGCAAAAAACTTTAAGAAATTCATAAAAATGATGGGATTATTATAATTAAAGAGCACACTTTGCTCGGGATTGATGTGGTTTTGGTGATACTTGCTAAAACCTGAAAGGTTGACAGATGGAAAAAATAGGCGAAGTCAAGGTTGAAAACCGGAAATATCCTCGAATAAATTTTAAGTTGGCTGTCCATTACGCGCCGGTTGAAAAAGGCGCAATTCCCAAACCGGTTAAAAGTAATGCGGAGGATATGGGGGCCGGGGGGATGGCCATGCAGAGCCGGGAATTTATTGAACCGGGTAATTATGTTACACTCAATTTATATTTACCTTCATTTGAAAATTTACAATTTTTGGATAAATTTTCAGATTTTCCCGTAAATGACTGTATAGCGATAACTATTTTATCTAAGATTGTATGGTGTCGAAAGATGAAGGCCGAGGGCTATTTGGTAGGGATTCAATTTTGTGACATAGACCCTCAGAAGAAGAAGCTGCTCAAGCATTTTTTAGTTGAATATGAAATGGATGAACCGCTGGAATAATGGGATGTTACGCGCCTGTGGATATTTATTAATTCATGATTCTATGGCTTCACAGTCCCTATAGGTACGAATACCACCGCTGAGATTCCTACATTGATATCCCGACTGCATGAGAATCCTGGCTGCGATATAACCGCGGACGCCCACCCAGCAATAAATTAAAATTTCTTTATCCTTAGGAAGCTCAGGCATACGCATCCGTAGGTCATTGACGGGGATGTGACGCGCATTGGGAATTATACCTGACTGGTATTCCTGGAGAGTCCGGACATCAAGCACTATCTGGTCTGGAGACGGGTTGATAATATCTGCATAGTGGCATTGTGCATAAAGGTTGGTTTTAATGTTGCGGGCAATAAAACCAGCATAGTTTACCGGATCTTTGGCCGACCCAAACGGCGGAGCATAGCACAGCTCAAGTTCAGCCAGATTATAAATAGAGAGGCCGGCGCGCATTGCGACGGCAATAACATCAATGCGTTTATCCACATTGGTATGACCAACAGCTTGTGCGCCAAGTATTTTTCCATCTGAGGGTTGAAAAATAAATTTCATTGTGAATAGTTTTGCAGCTGGGTAGTATTCCGAGTGATCCATCGGATGAATGTATATTTTTTCGTACTTTAAGTTATTTAATTTCAATAATTTTTCATTGGCTCCTGTGCACGCTGCTGTTAACTCTAAAACTTTACAAATGGCAGTACCTTGTGTCTTGTCATACTGTTCGGGGTAACCCGAGATGTTATTAGCTGCCAACCGACCCTGACGGTTGGCTGGACCAGCCAACGGAATGAGGGATGGTTGATTTGTAACAAAATGAATGCACTCGGTAACATCTCCAACCGCATAGATATTAGGGTCACTCGTAAGCATGACATCACTAACCGCGATACCGCCTCGCGGACCAATTTTCAGTCCTGCGGCCTTGGTCAGTGCAATTTCCGGTTTTACACCAATAGCTATAATTGCATAATCACATTGAATTTGTTTTTCAGACGAGAGATTGAGTTAAAGACCGGTAGGTTGCTCGCTAATCGATTGGAGCGTCTGGCTTAAGTAAAGTGCGACCCCCTTATCCCTGAGATGCTGATGCAGGGGCGTTGCCATTTCCGGATCCAGTGTTCCCATCACTTGTGGTGCTTGTTCAATACAGCACACTTTCGTACCCAGGTGAGCAATGGCCTCGACCATTTTCAGGCCGATATAACCACCTCCAACAATTGCCACATGCTTGGTGTCGGAAGCAATTACTTTGGATTTAATAGCGTCCATATCCGGGAGATTTCGAAGTGTGAAAATTCTTGATAAATCAATTCCCGGCACAGGCGGCAAGAAGGGTCCGGCACCCGGACTTAAAATAAGCACATCATATTTTTCAGTATAGCGACGGTTTTTGGAAAGATCCTGGATGGTGATCTCTTGCGTACTGCGCTGGACGGAAATAACTTCCGAAAAATTTCTGACTTCAACATTGAACCTATTTTTAAACCCAGCCGGTGATTGGAGCAGCAATTCATCACGGTCTGAAATGACACCGGAGATATGATAGGGAAGTCCGCAATTGGCGAATGAAATGTCTTCCCCCCGCTCAAAAACAATAATCGTATCTTTTTCAGACAATCGGCGCAGACGGCGGCTGCCGAGGCACCGCCGGCAACACCGCCGACAATAAGTATGCGTTTGGAACGAGCCATGTTGCTGTCTCCTGTTCAGTGAGTTCAGTCTGCGGTGGAAAAGAAAACGCAAAAAAGTAAATAAGCGGTTTTTACGCGTTGGGAAATAGTGTATGATTGAAAGCGGAATGTCAATAAAGAATTAATTGGTTTTTAGATTTGGAAAACACAATGAGGCCTCTATGAATTATTTGTACCGGCAATTTTTTCTTATGCTTATTCTTACCATGGTTGTATCTGTCGGCATGGTGGCGTTTTTATTTCAAATCGTTCGGCTCAATGGTGATGATTTTCGTTTTATCATCATTGTGTTGGGCATTTATATTCCCTGTATTTTGACATTGGATTTTTATGTTCTGTACCGTTTATTTCATCCGATTCATACCTGGATGAAAACCTGGTCTTCAGAAAATGTCATGGAAAAAGAACAGCTCTTGGATGTTGTCAAGGCAATCATGCGTTTTCCATACCTGGCATCGGTTTATTTCTTTTTTGCCATCGAATTGAGTATAGCATTTGTTTTTGGACTGCTCGTACTGACGGGGTTTTTAACTGTCAATTATGCGGTTTTTATCGGGTTGGCATCGCTCATGGTTTCAAGTGTTTGTGTGCCGTTTTATCTCCATCTGTCCAAATCCATTTTGCGGCCGCTTAAGAAGCGTATCGCGCATCAGATTGAGCAGCGTGATCTTCAGCAGACACATTTTTCTTTTGGTATCCGGCAGAGCCTGGTGGTGGTTATTCTTTCGATTGCGGTTTTTTGTGTGCTTTTCGGCGGGTTGATCACGTTTGCCATGGCGCAAAAATCCATTCAAAAACAGGCCATTATCCACTTGGTGCAATCAATGAGGTTTTCCAACGAATTTGTAAAAAATCTCGCTGCGGATGTCCCGGACCCGCAATTGAATGCGATTGCCCAAAAATTCATTTTAGGAAAAGAGAGCTATCTGTTTTTTGTGAAAAAGGGGCAGTCAACCATTATTGGCGGTGACGGGCGATTTATTTTGACTGAAATCCTGGGTATGGAGAAAAATAATTTTGATATTATGAATGATTATATCGTATTGTATAAAGAAAATTTGAATAATAAAATCAACATAGGCGGGGTTTACAGCCGAAATGATTTTGCCAGTGTCACAAAACAGTTGAACCGGGCATTTTTAATCCTGGTGCTTATTGCCGCAGTGCTTGGATTTCTCCTGGCTGTTTTTTATTCAAATGACATAGTTTATTCACTCGCGCGGATTATTTATCCCTTGGAAACCATTAAAAACGGTGATCTAACTGCACAGATAAAAATGATCTCGGAAGATGAGATCGGGATTCTGGCGACCCACCTCGAAGAGATGCGGAATTCGCTCTTTACGATTAATGTTAAAATAAAAAATGCATCCAATGTTATTTTAAAGAATGCGCAGCAGCTTTTTGCCGGTATGGAGGAGATGACTGTTTCTTCGCAGCAAATTTCCAATACAACCCATCAGCTCTCTGAAGGTGTGGAGCAGCAATTTCAGGAAGTTGAACATGTCGTAACCGTCATGGATAATTTGAAAGTCTCCTATTCTCAAGTGGCGGAAAAGGCGGATAAGACGGCCGAAGCTTCACGCAGTGCCTCCACGACAGCAGTACTGGGGAGCCATGAAATTCAGAACATTGTGAGCCAAATGGAGGAAATCAAGAGTGTCGTGACCGCCAGTCGGCTTTCAGTCATTCAGTTACAGGAAAAAACCAATGCGATTGGGGAGTCGATTGGTATTATCACAAAGATTGCCCGAAACACCAATAAACTGGCCTTAAACGCTGCCATTGAGGCGGCCCGCAGCGGCGAAGCCGGAAGAGGATTTGCTGTGGTTGCGGAAGAAGTCCGGAAATTAGCTGAATCGTCCACAGAGGCGGCAATGACGATCGAGGAAAAGGTGGGAGAAATTCTGGTGGTGGCCCAGCGTGTTTCCAATACCATGGCCAAAGGTGAGGAAGAAGTGGAGAGCGGCCGTGATTTGGTGATTAAGTCGAATAATTCATTTCGCGAAATTGTTGATGCTTTTCAAAATGCCAATCGTCTGGCGATTGATATTGCCAAGGAGACGGAAGCGCAATCAAAGCAAACAGAAAATATCAGCCAAATTATACAGAACACCGCCAAAGTTACTGAATTGACAGCAACCTCATCCAGGGAAGTGAAGGACATCGTCTATCAGCAGACCCATTCACTGACAGCGATGTCAAAACAAATTAATAAAATTAATGCCTTGGCTGAAGAACTCCAACAGCTGGTCAATCGCTATAAACTTGTCCAATGATGCTAGTGTAAGCATCACTGGACATACGCCGACCGTTTGCCGGAGCAAGCAGTCGTTGCTATAAAAAGCCAACCTGAAAAATCACAACCTGGATTTTTGTCGTGCCAGTGTTTCATTGATGGGCAGCCTGCCCGGCGTACTTGTCCAGCTTGCCCCGCGTATGCGGGGGTGAATGTCGGATGCCGGTTAAGCCCATGGCATTTTTATATTTTTTCAGTCGTTGCATCTTCCATGACTTCACTTATAATTGCATCCAGATCACTCAACTGAGACAAGGTCATGGGTTCAAGTTTTAATCCGCATGTTGTGCAATTTTTTTCTGCATTCCATCTTTTCCATTGGATTTTTCCCTGACCTTTGATTTTCATAAAAGGATTGGGAAGCTCCAGTGAGAAATCAATATGGTCCCGCTCAATGATTTCAGCTGAGAGGGGGAGTTCGACCCGCATGCCATTAAGGCTGATATCGTCAATCCGCCCGCTTGAAGTGACTTTTTTTGTCGAACTATCGTCTTTATAAGTAAATCTGATGGGGATATCCACTTTCACACGTTCTTCGCGTTGGTTGCTCATGCTGTTTTTTCCTCCTTGGGGGAATGGATGTCTTCGGCCTTCACACGCTGTACATTTAAAAGGTAGTGCTCAAGTGCTTCTCGAACAATAAAGCTAAAACTTCTTCTTTTTTCGTCTGAAACGCTTTTCAAAAGATCAACAATTTTTGAATCATTTTCAGGCAAATAAAAATTTATAATCATGGTCATCCTCCTAATATCATATATGATATTACATGATAATATAATATATGTCAATAAGAAAAATTAGGAGACTGAGCATTTAGTCGGATTATTTGTATTTTGCCGTCATACCGGCGGAAGCCGGTATCCAGGAATCTGAATTTTAAAGCTTTTTTTGGACCCTGGTTTTCACCGGGGTGACGAACAATACCAAAAACAGACTAAATGCTCAGACTCCTAGTGTCTTAGTAGATTATTTTATTTACCAGAATACTGATTTTTTCAGGATAAAAATCTACGGGCTTACCCGGCATCCGGCCTACGCCCCCGCATACGCGGGGCAAGCTGGACAAGTTACGCCGGGCAGGCTGCCCGTGGTATTTTTGTCGGGAGATGTTCGTCTTCGGCGATATTTTTACTCGTTTCATCGATGTACTTGCCCGGCGAATGCCGGGTAAGTACATCGATGAAACGCTAGCACGATAATCAGAACTAAAAACACGCGCTGGAAGAGGATACAAACCGGTTATTACTGTGATATAATACTATTTTCGAGCATGTTCTATTTCCGGAGGTATCCCACAAGCATGAAAAAAAACATACTCCTGTTTTTACAAATAAAGCTCTATTTAGTTATATTCATATTCCTGACGAGTGCAGCCAACGCGGGATTTGTGGTGGATCATACCAACACAGATTTGGATGATATTCCAAGCGCGTGGATAACAGCAGTCAAAGCTAATTTACACATTGCCTACAACCGAACATCACATGGCGGTCAACTGCTCACTGGATTGGATGCTTTGGAAAATTTTCCGAGCTTTGGCAGTACCTATGACTGGGTCGATGATTCTCATGGGAACAGCAGTGTCCTGAGTTTGGACCAAAGCGGTATTCCGGGGTATCCGGATTTAAGCCAGGGAGATTATGATAATAATAGTAATGGTTATTCCGATTGGGCGGATGATACGTATGCTTTTCTTATTGATTCCAATAATTACCATATTAATGTGATTATGTGGTCTTGGTGTAATATTGCCGGGCATAATATTCCTCGCTATCTCACTAGTATGGAATGGCTAATTGGGGAGTTTGGTGCTGGTGGAACGCATCCGCGCGCAACAGCACATCCTGTACAATTCGTGTTTATGACCGCGCATGCCAATGGCGGTGGTGAGGGTGATTCATCGGATGTACCCAACGAGCAAATTCGGGCGCATGTCGCGGCCAATGATCGTGTCTTATTTGATTTTTCTGATATGGAAAATTACGATCCGGATGAAAACTATTATTTAGATAAATTGTTACAGGATGATTTAGACTACGATTCTGATAATAGCGGTTCAGTGGACGCCAATTGGGCATCAGAATACATCGCGCTGCATGACAACAGCGAGTTGGATCAACTCACGACAGGTCAGAACGTAACAGGTTATGACGGATGCAATTCATGCGCACATTCGGATGGTCCGAACAATGAAGCACGATTGAATTGTGTGCTCAAGGGAAGGGCCGCGTGGCACCTTTTCGCGCGTTTAGCAGGCTGGGATGGAGGAAGCAGCGGCACTCCGACTTGCTCTCCGACAATTTCAGAGACAGCAACTATTTCGTCTACACCCACTATCACGGTCACAACCACCATGACCCCTACCATCACAGCGACAGCCACTATAACACCCACCGCGACAATTTCTCCCGTGCTTTCCAGTACACCGACTGGAACAGCAACACCGACGATCAGTCAGACGAATACGATTACCATGACGCCTACCAATATTGTTGTATCGACACTGTCACCAACAAGTACTTTCACTCCCGGAAATACAGCTGTTCCAACAAATACGAAAAATCAGGAGCAAGCGGTCATTGCGTATCCCAATCCAGCCACAGCGATAGTAACTTTTCGATTTCAAGCCGCTGTGAGCAGCCGGGTGGAAATACGCATATTCAACGCGGCCGGGGAGATTGCCGCCAAGCTTACCGGAACCCTATCTCCTGCGCGGAACCAATTAGAGTGGGATACCAATGGGCTGGCAATGGGAGTGTATATATACCAGGTGTATCAAGATGGGAAAGCGGGCGAGAGCGGTAAGATATATAAGAAATGAGTACAAATTGGGAGATGTGCTAAAGCCCATGATATTAATGATGATAATATAATATTACGTCTTGCTGCGGGCCTTTTCACTTTACAATTACCTGAAAAACCGTATAATTCCGTTATATTTCTGTGCTGGGAGGAATGAAGACAATGTCAGGACACTCCAAATGGGCAACCATAAAACGCTCGAAAGCTGCAGTAGATGCCAAACGCGGAAAAGCCTTTACCAAGGTTACGAAAGAAATTATTCAAGCGGCCAAAGCCGGTGGCGGAAATCCGGATATGAATGCACGACTTAGAACGGCGGTATTGGCTGCAAAGGCGGTCAACATGCCGCAGGACAATATCAAACGGGCAATCATGAAGGGGACCGGCGAACTGGCCGGTGAATCCTATGATGAAATCACGTATGAGGGATATGGACCTGCGGGTGTGGCGATTATGGTAGAGATTACAACAGATAATAAAAATCGTTCTGCATCTGAAATTCGTTCCATTTTTTCGAAAAGAAACGGAAGTCTGGGCGAGCCGGGCAGCGTGGCATGGATGTTCGAGAAAAAAGGCGTCATCACGATTGAACGGGATAAAATCAGTGAAGATGATTTGATGCATCTGGCACTTGAATCAGGTGCGGAAGATATTAATACCGAAAGCAATTCTTATACTGTTATAACAGCGCCGAGTGACTTTGAAGCTGTCTATACTGCTGTAAAAGAAAAAGTCGAACCTGAATCAGCGGAAATTTCCATGGTTCCTAAAAATACGATTGTGTTGGAAGAGGCCAGAAGTGCTGAATCGCTGCTCAAGCTTTTGGAGGTTTTAGAAGATCACGATGATGTGCAAAATGTTTATTCTAATTTTGATATTTCTGATGAATTGATGGAATCCTTGAACAAATAAAAACGGTTTTAAGGTAAAACGAATCCAGTGGGAATCAATCAGGCGATACCGGCGACAAGCTTGCATGCAAGGAGAATGCCGTAAAGCGTTGATCGTGCTGTAATCTTTTTAGGAGTTGGTATGGAAAATAAAAAAGAACCGGATATGTCAGTGCAACAGCAGCTGGCCGCCTTGATTCCGGAAGCTGGAAACCTGGAAAAGACAGAACAGGTGATGCTGCATGGCTTGGTACGCCGCGCTATTCTTTTCGAGAAAAAACAAGGAGAAGAAGCGGTCAGTATTTTCAAACCCGGAGAAACCAAACAACTGGAACAATTTCAGGCTGGTTTGCAAAACACCCCGGAAGATGAAATAAAATCCAAGGTGACTGAATTTGGCATGGACGATGAGGAAGCGGAAATAGAGTCGGCTAATTGGTCTTTTCGGCATCAGTCAGCGCGCGGGGAAATGCTCGTCAAGAATACGTTAATCCCGTTTCAAATGGTACGGATTGAGCAGTACCAGTACTTGTTGTTGGTGTCCGGCGGGGTCAGTGCTGTGATGGAGGCCTTTATACCGGTTTTTACAAAAATACCGGACATTTATTCAGAGGATGCATTTCAAACCGATGGCCATCGATGGTCGGGATGGATATGGGTGACAGACCCGGATGACGTGCAAGTTGCGATTCAAAAAGATAAAATTAAATCCATGTGGAAAGGCTGCAAGCATGAAATATCAAATAATCCGCGAGAGTAAAAAGGTTCTTGCCATCCTGGGTTGCCTGGCATTGGCGGGCTTGGTTCCTGCCTTGGTGGCCCAAGCGTCATGGGTGCGTTTGATGGGTTTGTTTTTTTTAGGTGTTTGCAGTTTGAGCATGGCAATCATTGTCTATTTTTATCGGGACCCGGAAAGAAACAGTACCGAACCACCGGAAATAATTATCGCGCCGGCAGATGGGTATGTCACGCACGTTGAAAAGGTGAGGGAAGATCGATATTTGAAAAAACCGGCTTGGCGCGTCGCTGTTTTTATGCATGTTGGCAATGTGCATATTCAGCGGGTTCCCAGCGCCGGCAAGCTTGTGCGGACAGATCATTATCCGGGTAAATTCCGTCCGGTGATGGACCCCAAGGCGCCGATTGAGAATGAACAACGCTGGTATTTATTTGAGCGCGGACCCCGCAGTTACACCCTTGTTCAGATCGCCGGCTTGTTGGCTAGACGGACGATTAACTGGCTAACGATCAATCAAGAGTGTTCCCGCGGGATACGTCTTGGCATGATTGCGCTGGGATCGGAAATAGATCTGTACCTGCCGGAAGCGGTTGAAATGATCGTAAAACCGGGCACCAAGGTAAAAGGCGGCGAGAGCATTATCGCGCGGTGGACGGCATGAGTCCCAAGATGAACGTGAGGCATTCAGGGACCTATATTTTACCCAACCTCTTAACCGCATTCAATTTGATCTGCGGGATTATCGCCATTTTGATGGCGATTGAAAATTATTCCGGCGGCATCACCGACCTCAAGGCATATACCATTCCTGCCTGGCTTTTACTGGCAGCGATGGTGTTTGACTTTTTAGATGGAAAAGTTGCCCGCTGGACCAATACAGTCAGTTCTTTTGGCGTGAAAATTGATTCTTTATCGGATTTGGTTTCATTTGGGATTGCACCCGCCGTTCTGGCTTATACCGCCTTGCTCCATGAAGTGGCACTTGTGATTAAAGTGGTGGTTTGTTTTTTATTTTTGCTGGCCGGTGCCTGGCGTCTCGCGCGATTCAACAGCGAAACAACCGGTGAAGCCTCGGCTTTTTTTGTTGGGCTCCCAATTCCGGGGGCGGCAGCCTTTTTCGCCACCCTGCTGCTGGTAACCCCATCAGGCCCCGAACGCCTTATGCCGAAATTTCTCGGTCAGTCTTTTAGTGCTTTTTCTCCGCAAATGTCCGGTTATTTTGCTGCCGGCATCCTGGTTATTCTGGCTGTGCTGATGGTAAGCCGCATTCCATTTCCGGCTTTTAAAAGAATGAACCGCCGCAATTTGGTTCTGCTATGCGGTGTGGCGATGTTTTTTGTGGTGCTTCGCCTGATACTGCCGTGGGAAAACATTGTTTTTTTAATTGTATCACTATATTTTTTTATTGGTCTTTTTCAATATTTTTTAAATCAGGTATTGAAATTGCACCAGAAAAACATCATTCATCTATTGAAAAATAAAAAATAGGAGTGTGGCTTTTAATATGTCTGAACGCAGCATTGCGCTAAATGAAAATAAGCAGCTATCTGTCCCGGACGGGACAACTTTCGGTGAAGCGCTCAAACAGCTCAATCCCGCATTGTACGGCAAGGCGCTGGCAATCAAGCTCAATGAGGTTACGCTCGATTTAACGCGTGAAGTGCCGGAAGGGGAGCATAAGGTACGGGTGCTGGATTTTGCCGGCGGGGAAGGCACAGAGATTTTCCGGCATTCTTCAGCTCATGTCATGGCGGCAGCCGTTAAACAGCTTTATCCCGAGACCAAGGTCACCATCGGTCCGGCGATTGAAAATGGCTTTTACTATGATTTTGATCGTGACATTAAATTCACCCCGGATGACCTGGATAAAATCGAGAAGAAAATGCGCGAACTGGTACAACAAAAACTGCCTTTTACACGACGGGTCGTTTCAAAACCCGAGGCCCGGTCGCTGTTTGAAGCGCAGGGCGAGGTGTACAAGCTTGAATTAATTGATGCGATTGAAGATTCCGAAGTGTCGCTGTATACGTTGGGTGATTTTGTGGATCTCTGTCGCGGCCCCCATGTACCGCATTCGGGAATCATCAAAGCGTTTAAGCTGACCTCAATTGCAGGTGCGTATTGGCGCGGTGACGAAAAAAATAAAATGCTGCAGCGCATTTATGGGACCAGTTTTGATAAAGCGTCTGCTCTGGAAGCGCATCTCACCAAGCTGGAAGATGCGAAAAAGCGCGATCACCGGCGGCTGGGAAAGGATCTGGATCTTTTCTCACTGCATGAAGATGCCGGTGCCGGATTGGTTTTTTGGCATCCCAAGGGTGCGATGACCCGCAAGATTATGGAGGATTTTTGGCGGGAGGAGCATCTCCGAAATGGTTATGAATTGCTGTATACACCGCATGTTGGCAAAGCCCATCTTTGGGAGACATCCGGACATCTCTCCTTTTATAAGGACTCCATGTATGCTGCCATGGAGGTTGATGAAAACGATTATTACATTCGGCCGATGAATTGTCCCTTTCACATCAAGATTTACAAGACCGATGTGAGGAGTTACCGGAAAATGCCCATACGGTGGGCTGAATTAGGGACCGTGTACCGGTATGAAAAATCAGGGGTGCTGCACGGCCTTTTTCGGGTGAGGGGTTTTACCCAGGATGATGCGCATATATTCTGTACCCGTGACCAATTGGAGGATGAAATACGCGAGGTTATCCGGTTTACGCTTTTTGTTCTTAAGACCTTTGGGTTTTCCGATTATGAAATTTATTTGTCTACCAAACCGGAAAAAGACATTGTTGGCAGCGATGAAGTCTGGGAAGAATCCACCCAAGCACTGCGCAGAGCTCTGGAAAAAACCGGTCTCGAATACGCGGTGGATGAGGGCGGGGGAGCCTTTTATGGTCCCAAGGTCGATATTAAAATTAAGGATTGTCTAGGCAGAACCTGGCAATGTTCAACCATTCAGGTTGATTTTAATCTCCCGGAGCGGTTCGATATTAATTATATAGGTGAGGATGGCAAAGAACATCGGCCGATTATGATTCATCGGGCATTGATGGGCTCTTTGGAACGGTTTTTCGGTGTGATGCTGGAGCATTATGCCGGTGCATTCCCGGTATGGCTGGCCCCGGTTCAGGCCAAGGTCTGCACCATTGCCGACCGTCATCATGATTCCGCCCGGACCCTTGCCGATGCATTGAAAAAGGCGGGCATACGCGTGGAGACGGACTTGCGCAGCGAGAAAATCAATTCCAAGATACGAGATGCCCAGCTGGATAAAATTCCTTATATGATTATTATCGGTGATAAAGAAGTTGAGCAGCAAACCGGCGCAGTTCGTTTGCGGAACGGTAAAAACATCGGACCCAGAACAGCCGAAGAGATTATTGCCCTTATTAAAGAAAAAACCGAGCAAAAGGCGCTTGATTTAGAATAATTGAATTACATGTTCAGTGTATGCCTAAGGGCACGGCAGGCCGTGCCTTACTAAAAAGGATAATGATATGATTAATAAACAGGGTTTGCGAAGTGTTAAAGGCTACCAGTTTTCCGGGATTGCTTTGGGAGAAGGGAAAAGAAACTTCGGATTGATTTTCTCTTCGGCAGCCAAAACAGTGGGAGCGGCAGTCTATACAAAAAATGATTTCAAGGCTGCGCCGGTCATTGTATCCCGGCAAATGGATGCAGCAACACCCAATAAGCGGGCGATTATTGTCAACAGCGGTAATGCCAACGCATTTACCGGCAAGCAGGGAATTATTGATGCAAAGAAGGAATTGTGCGAATTGAGCCAACACCTTCACATTCCGGAAAGTGAATGCTACGTTGCCTCGACCGGTGTCATCGGGCAGGCTCTTTCAATGGATGCCATTATTGGGAATACGGCATTGCTTGTTTCTCAGCTTGGTGCAAAAGAGGATAAGAATTTTTCTACAGCCATTTTAACCACTGATACCCGTATCAAGCAGGCTTCTGTTTCATTTCAGTTACACGGCGAAAAAATTACGATTGCGGCATGCATCAAAGGTGCGGGTATGATTATGCCGAATATGGCGACCATGCTGTGTTTTATTGTGACCGATGCAGCTATTTCACAGGACTTGTTGAAGCAGGCATTGCAGCGGTCGGTGGAGGATTCCTACAATTGTGTTACCGTGGATAGTGATACCAGTACCAATGATACGGTATTTATTCTTGCCAATGCCGCAGCCGGTAATCCGGAGATCCGGACGGAAGACAGTGATTTCGAGATATTCTACAAGCATCTGCATGCGCTTAACCGGTACATGGCACGAGAATTGATTGAGGATGCCGAGGGGCGGACCAAGACCATTTCCATCACAGTTAAAAACGCACCTGATCGCGAAAAAGCTAAACGCGTGGCTTTTTCTGTTGCCAATTCGCCCCTGGTCAAAACAGCTTTTTTCGGGGAACAGCTCAATTGGGGAAGAATCGCGATGGCAATCGGCAAAGCAAATATCGGTATTCAACCGGAAACCCTCAATGTCTCGATCAACGGCCATTTAATCGTGATCAATGGTGAACCGCAATTAAACGGAAAAACCTACGATCAGGCGGAGCAGTCCTTGAAAAGGGATGAAATTGAAATCGTGATTGATTTGCAGACGGGGGAACAGTCTATTGAGGTACTGACTTGTGATTTTTCCATCGACTATATTAAAATCAATGCGGATTATATTTCGTGATATTTTTTGGTTTTGTTTTTTCGCATGACCGCTGTTTCGAGCAAGATTCCAACCTGTCTTTTAAAGAAAAATCGGCACTGTCAACACACAACCAAGCAAGCTTCGATGATATGACGTCACTGTGACCATAATCTTATTGCTGATGCGTTTTTTTTAATGGGTAGCTGACAGGTTTAGCAGCAGTGGGTTAATAAAATTAGGACTCAGTAATTTGACCGGATTTGCAGTTTTTCTAACGTCGGATAATATATATTATGTTAACTTTCAAACATTACATTAAATACTGTAATTTAAATCAACCGAGTTTATCTGGAAAAAATAAATTCGGCATATATTTTGAGGCACGCGAACAAAAATAAAGACGGTACATAATTCTAATAATACCAACAGAAAATCAAAATACTTAACGTAAATTGTCTTGCTGCGGTAAGATGGTTGTCTTCAGGGTTAACTAAAAATATTAGATAAGTATGAGCATATCATTTTAATGCATCAGCATGAATCGGTTTGTTCTGTGAAAACGCGATGTTTTTCACAGAATTTTCCCTTCTGTTATTGAAAAAACGCCTAGCAGGCACACAATCTGGACGTCTTTGTTTTGAGTGCCTGGGCCCAATTATACAAGGAATATACTTTTTAAAAGTAAATTCGCGACCAGCTGGTCAGAGTAACTGGTCTCGGTTTGGTAAGGTGAAAATTAGGCAGCCTGTGCAGCTGTTCTAAAGAGACGGCGCCGCCGCTGTTTGAAAATATCGGTATGGATATTAATCGAATCAAAATGATTCAGCACATCGAGCAAAGCGCCCCAAGTCCCCATGTTTCCAGGTTTTGCCAAAAGTCCCGGGAGCATAATTTTTTTAGAACGCACACCACGAACCTGAATTTGCCAGTCACCGGCAGCCATGGGCTGCATGCCGGCCAGTTCACGCGTTAATTCAAGGAAAGAAACAACAGAATTCAGATGCTGCTCACTGAGAATCGCAATTTGACCGGGATCCGCCAGTTCCTGAAGAATATTGAGTTCATTTCGTTGAGATTTCAATACCCGAATCATGGCACGGAGGAAGTTACGCTCATGCATCCGGGTCGGATTGTCAACCCATCTTAAATAAGCCTGGCCAACCGGCGAGGCGCCGTTGGTAAGGACTGTTTTAAAGGGTGACTCGATTAAGGGTGCGGTAATCCGGCGCAGATATCCCATGGGGTCTGTTTTTTGAACGCGGCTGTGCAAGAATTGTTTCGCACGCGACGACGGAAGTATGGCGGAAATGATCAGCAGCACACGCAATGCAGGGTTTAAACGCTTGGCCTGAAAGGATATCCTGGTTTCCTGATGCCCTTGATAATGTTGCGCGATAATCCCCTCCTGGATCAGGTCCTGGTCTGATTTTTGCAGAGTCAATCCGGTCAAATCAGGAGCACTGAGTTCGATGATTTCACGAGTGGTTGTCCGGACCCCATTACGCTGACTTGTCACAACCCTGCCGGTGGTCAATCCCATCCGATGTGTATCAAGATCTTCTCCCAAATCCAGCAGCTGCGTACCTTCGCGCGCTGTATAGTAAAGTGTTTCCCCCAAGAGAATTTCGCCCAATTCAGGCGTGAGAGCGCTTAGGGTACCACTGCGGTTCATCCCGGTGAGGGATAAAATTTCTTTGAGCACGGCGATACGATGGCGCAATTGATTTGTGCCGCTTTTTCCTGATTTTGAAAGTTCTGTTTCTAAAGAGTCCAGCATGGCAATGACCGTTCTGAAGGTCCCGGGCATGCTGGGGACATAGAGCTGCTCATGCGTACCCAGGGGGTGTGTCGCCGGCTGACGTCCTGGTGTCGCGGCTGCTATGAGACTCCGGCTTTCAATCATACTGGCGATTAAGTCGGTCAAGACCATCTGACGCACATCATCTTCCAAGGATTGACTTTCTTGGGCAACTGATTGCCAAATCCCTTCAATAGAGAGAGGCGATATGGTTTTGGCATGCGCAATGAGATCGGCAATTGTCGCAATACTTGGCTCGGCTCCCTGGCTGCGAACATCCACCAAACGGGTAAGGAATTGGTCCAGCGCCGGCAGGGTTTTTTGGCCAAGTAATGCCTGCCCTTCATGAAGATAAGCCTGGGTTAATTTGAGAATGTCAAAAACACTAAATGCAAATTGGTTGCTGCGCTGCCGTGAATAAACGTCGTTGGCCATTGGATTTCCCCGGAGGTTTAAAAGACCGGTGCTGCTCGAAAGGTACTCGACAGCATCACGGTTTTCCCGCGTCACCGCAAGCTGAAGATCATTCACGGTGGTCTCGGCATAATACCGCGAGGATTGGTAGTTGATCAAAAGGCTCAATAAAAATAAATTAATCCGCCAAATTCCCCGGCGGAATATGCCTTCTTTAGGTTTTCCCCGCATCAACTGCTGCAGGAGGGTGTCCGGGAGATAGATGACCGGTTTTTGGTCGACAGCTTGTTCTTGGTACATACCGCCCTGCCTGAACAGCAAACCGGCTTTTTTGGAAAAATCAATGTTTAATTCCGAAAGGGGCAATACAGCAACCGGTTCAATAGCGATGCCAAAGCGCCGGGTAAATGCGCTTGCAGTTGCAGCATCGGGCACAGCATTTTCTTTAAGCAGTGATATGAGATCGGGGTTGGCCGGATCAACGGTGACAGTTGAATCAGGGACACGACCTGCCCACAAAAGCACGATCATCCCTTTAGAAAATTGTATGGCGGTTTGAATTAGAGTATGCAAACCCTCCAAAGGAAATCTTACACGCAAATTGCCCGCCAGGCTCCGGTCACTATTAAATAAAAGCGAAAGCATAAACTTTTGGAATAGACGCGCCTGACGCGTCATGCCTGCACGAAAAGAAAGACCGGCACGTTGGGGTGTGATGATGGAAGCTTTCTTCAATGCAGCCGCAATGTCCCGGTTCCACTGTTGCGATTGCGAACTATCGGTTTGCAGCGCAGCATAGCGTTCCCAATCCTGAAGAAATAATTGCAAAGCTGTTAAACATGCTTCTGAGGCAGTCGATAAATCAGAACTGGCTTGTTGCGCAACAAATCTTTTCAGAGCTGCAGAAAACGGCATGTGCCCTTTTTTAAGTTCGATATAGAGTTCGGTAAAATCCTCATGAGTTCGGAAACGTTTTTCTTTCAGTCCGAGCGATGAAAGTGTTCTGAAATATTGTGTGACCGAATCGGTCAAGGTGTCCGGAGCTTGATGGGATGCCAGTGATTTGTTGAGTGTGCGGGCGAGTCGTCGAATTGTGGTGAGTGTTTCGCTGTGATCATCGGCAAAAGCATGCCAGCGTTGAACGCTTGCCAATGTAATCTGACGTGTGCGGAATTCAGCAATATGCTCCGGTGTCATAAGCATATGTGCGTCAACGAGAAAATGATCGTTGAAACATTCCATATCCTTCGCAGCAGACCAATCATCGCGTGCGGGTTCGAAATCAATCCAGCGCGCAATCGGTTTTCCATCCGGGGTGAATGCAACCAGAACGTTTTCCAATCGAGGATCACCGTGGACAAGCCGGTTGTCATGCAAAATTTTGAGCTGCGCCATAAGTTGATCCCGGATTTCATCAAATTGTTCACTGCGTACAGCGCCTTTCTGAAGCAAATCATAGAGATTGCCTCCCGGCACCAGTTCACTGAGATAGCCGACCACCTGACCGCGGTCATTGCGGACCAAGGTTAAGGCCTGGGGTGCCACCGGATGCCCCTGAAACATTATCCCGCGAAAAGCGTGATAGTGAGAAGCACGTTCGGTAATACCGCCTTCGATTTCTTTGATATCTTTCGCGGAATACGTATCGCCGCGATACTTGAGGGTATCCTGCTCATCCAACGAGTGATGGCGGATGAAGACCGCAATTTTGCCTTGGTATTCTGCGCGATAAACATTAGACATGGAACCGACATTGAGTTTTTCAAGGATGGTGACAGCTGCAAGTTCGGTGACCGGTAAAACATCGGAATGACCGAACCAGGCGGCAACTTGGTTACTCACAGAAATGGGAATAACAGCGATTATGCGCTGCCGCAAACGATTCACGACAGGAAATCGGCTGGATAAACTTCCGGTCATCAAAAGTAGAAATGGTGAAAATGCATTTTGGAATTGCAGCGAATCAAGCGTCAATCCGGATGACAGATTCAGTGCCGCGACTCCCAAACCGGCGAGTATGACCACACCAAAAAGGATGCCGGAAACAGTCATAAACCGGCTAAGACGTGAACGTGTTTGGACACCGGCCGTTTCATCCGTCGCGATTCCCCGGACGCTTATGACGAGTTGCGAAAGACCGTTGGTTGCAACTTTTTGAATAACAAAATTTTCAAATGTTACCGGACGTTTTTCCCGTAGTGCCCGGGAAAATTTTCGGATTTTTTGATCAAACCATGCGGTTTTTTCTTCGAAAACATCCAGCGTTTTTTGAAGTTGGCCTGATGTACCGGATACTTCAATTACAAATTCCGTGGTTTTGGTTGTTTGGGATAACTGCCAGCTTATATACAGAAATTTGGCAAGTGCCGGTTCTGATAAACGCGAGAAATTTTCATAGGCATTGGAAAAATTCGCAGTTCCCAACCATTGCATAAATGCTTCTTTTTGTTTCGGCGACACCCAGGCATCCAGGTTTTGGTTGATTTGCAGCAGACGGGCATCCTGCTCGTCGCGGGTCATGCCCTGTCCTTCCGGGCGGGCCCAGGCCATAATCCGGTTAACCGCTTCTTGTTCAGGTGTTTGGATTTGAGATTGTGACCACGCGAGATATCGCGGCCAATCTCCAAATTCATTGAACAGCCGGTTTGCGCGCGAGGCGGTTGGGAATCCATCCCGGTCGGTATTCATCATCACCACGATGGAAACCAGCGACAACAGGGACAATTCATTTTTCTTGTATTCATCCAGGGTGTTCTTGACGGTTTTGTGGGTTACTTCTTTTTTGAAATAGCTGTCCATCAAATGATAATGCCGGAAAATTTTGGCAGCCAGATCAGCATCCAGTTGCTGCCCGGTTTCCTGATTGTAGCGGGTGATAATGCTGCGCGCCAAATGGGAGCCGAGTTGACGCTGGTTGGATGAAAGCCGGGAGATGGCACGCCCATCCATGAGAATCAATGAGAGTAACCAGAGCAATTGTCCGTGGCCGTCATTTTGCACTTGCTGGTAAAGACGACGGGATTGCAGCATATGACGAATACCAAGTTTGCCGCCCAAACCCGGAGTTTGACGCAAACGCAGGATATTGCGCCAAACCCCGGTTTTCAAGCGATACAAAGTATTCACTACATTGCGTGTAAATATCCCGGCAGCTTCTTCATTGCCGCGAAATTCATGGAGATGCTCAAATTCCGGCAGACCGGTTCTAAGCAGACCGTACGTAAGAATGCGCTCTAATTCAAGTTGGGGTGCCTTCGAGGTGATGGCTTGTGACAGCACACGATATTGGTTTTCTCCCGCCGGCACGAAGGTCGGAAGATAGGCGGCATCACCATTTAAGGTTTGCACACGCGCATTAAGAATTCTCTGCATATTGGAGACGAACAATCCCATTTGACGGTAAACCGCCATCATTTGATTGAATGCCTGAATAACATCGTCGGTTTGTCCGCGCGGCGCATCAATCAAGCCTTCCTGGATAAGGTGCGGCGCTTGGGAAATCAAGAAGAACCCGGCCTGGATATCGGCTAAAAAAAGCGTGAATGTCCGGTTGATTTCCTGCAAGTTTTCCTGGAGATTTTGATGTTCTGTCAGCGTAAGTGTCATATCCATGGTTCGTTCAAAAGCCAGTTGGATCTGGAGTAAAATGAGATTGCGCAATTGTTGGTTATTGCCTGCGCTTTGCAGTGCATTTTCGGCTGCAGTTTGGACTGCTTGGACGGTTTTGGCATTTCCCAATATGCGGTTAAGCTCAATAATAATTTTCTGTTCATCATGCTTGACGAATTGATTGTGGGCCAGATCGGACCGTGCTTCCAGTTTTTTAATCCGCTGCGAAATGTTCGTTTGCAGCGTACGGCGTTGTGTATCGAGTCTTTTCTGGAATCCGGTGATTTTCTCCAATAATGCGGAGGATCTTTCAGGCCATGCAGTAAGCATTGCAATAAGTTTTACCAATTGTTCAGCCTGCGGATCTGTTATACGCTCAGCGTCTTTGAGTTGATCTGCCAGAGTCATGAGGAAATTGTCCTTGTTTAACAATTCGGAAAGATTGCCGGAATACATGGCCATGACACGGTTTAAATCGCCGATTAATTCATCGGCAACCAATTCGAATTCTTCTCCGCTCTGCCTAAGTGCTGCATGTTGGCGTACTGAACTGAAACTACCCTCTGCCTGCTGGATTAAAAGCCCAAGATTGTTGAGCAAAACATTTTTTTCATCATCTGTTTTAAATACGGGCTGCTCATTGCGCCAATTGTTGATCAGTAACATGCCGCGCAGATGACGTTGCGCATCATAAATGGGTATATGCAAGATAGTATCCACCCGGCGTACCGACCCGGGACGTACCAGGGTTAATATCCAAACAGCTGTCGCAGCCAAAAATCGCGGCATGCCGAGTGCAACTGTTTCGCTGACCGTTCTAAGCCGGGCTGGAAGTGGACGGCTGGAATGCCGGACGATATCCCGCAGCAACTCCCGTTTGTCAACAAAAGGTGCTTTGTGGCGCTGGGCAATATAAAGATAATCAAGCGGTCCGGTTTGCACACTTTGTTCGTAAATTAAATTGTTTTTTTTGTCCTGTTTGGTTTTTAGTCCCTTGACTTGAAATGTCAGGGCACGATGTTTTTCAGCACCATCTTTTGTGGTCTTCCAATAACGCGCAGCAGAACCGCCATACATCCCGCTGCGGCGCAGGCTTCTGTACCACTGGGTTCCCCGTTCGTCGGTGCGGGTGGAATAAATATTAAGTCCGGTAAAAGGAGTGTTGTTTTTAATCGCATCAAAAATAATACTATAAACCTGAAGCGGGTCCTGCGTTCCCAAAAGCCGCCGGGTATAATCAAAAAGCATGTAAACCGCCGGATTGATGCCTTGAAGCTGGCGGGTACGCTGGTGGTAAGAACTTAGTTCCGCCACAGTTTTAGAGATCAATGTGCTGCCGGCTTCCGTCAATGCATCTCCCTGGATTTCAGTCAACGTGGCAATGCCGGTTTCAACAGCCTGGTTCACTGCGAGAACTTCAATACTCCGGATGTTTTCAAGCGCATTGTCCGCCAGTTGTCGGATCATTTCAGAGGTTGCTGAAATTTCGTCAGGCGACAAATTCTGAAGTGTTTCCAACCAGTTCATCGCAGAGGACAGCATGCTATGGACTTCGTTCGTTGTTTGCGCTTGATTAAGCCGGCGGGAATAATCCGACACCAATGATTCCCGGTTTGTGGTATTCAGCGGAATATCCAAAACCGGAAGTTTGTCCGCCAAAGTGGTTCTGTGAACGAATCTGACTTCAGATGTCTGGAAAGCTTTCAACCAGCCGGACAGGCGCTTGAAATCGGCAGTGTCCTGAGCACCGCGTGCTTCAAGCGTGTGGAGTAGATCGGAGAATTCTTGGGAAACCGTGTGGAACAATTCTTTTCCCTGAAATACGATTGCGCTTAGTTCCTGGGAAACCGGGCGTCTTCCCTGGACCTGGGGCCACTCCTGTGTGAGTGTTTCCAGACGTTCAACCCTCTGATAAGCTTCGGCTGCCTGTTGCGAAACCCTCTGAAGCAGCTCGATTTCTTCGGGCGGCAATTCGCGGTTAGGCAGTATAAAGATCATGCTCCCGGGTTCGCCGCCCTGCGGCGTGATGGCCAGAGTAATGGAGCGGTTTATCTCCTGCAACCAGGATTTGGGAAACATTCTGAGCAGCAGTCCGGCTAAAACCGGCGGGATAAAGCGGGCTACAGTATTGTTGTTCATCCAACCGAACAAACGGTACTGCCAGGCGCGCGTGGC
This sequence comes from bacterium, assembly GCA_021108215.1. NCBI lineage: Bacteria > bacterium. The sequence goes on from JAIORK010000049.1 coordinate 64,196, forward strand.
ATCAAAAAGCTTGTATTTAAAAATATCTTTAAGAACATAAACGGGATTGACCCTGGGATCTGTATGGCGTTGGTTGATAATTTGGATGGACCGGAAGTTTTCCGGCGATTGGTCATAGTGCAGTAATAACTGTTGTTTTTCATCACCTGCATCAAACGGTTGTTTTGTCAAGGCACTGGAGAATCCAAATAATCCATAGCGGCCCGTGCTCACGTACTGCCACTCATTGTTGGAATTCTTTGAGAGGGTATAAAAATTAGCGCGCTCCAGGCCCAGGAGATCTTTTAGTGTTTGCATGACACTTTCCTGGATTTCCTCACGAGTCTGTGCTTGAGCTAATGTCGAAGTAAGCTTGACAATTGAGTCCCAGCGCCAGGTATCGCCCACCGGTGCGACTTCCCCTTTGATGATATGCAGCGGGAGTTCCATGGAAAGCGTGAACACATTTTGTCGGTTTTCTGTTTTTTGTGCAACGGATATTGTTCCACTCATGTTTTCAACCATTTTTTTTGCGTAGGCATACTCCGTGGCAACCGTGCGTGTTGCACGGCGGGAAGCCTGGTAAGGAATCGTCAGGAGTTCGTTGATACGGTCCTCGACAACCGGGATGCCCCCTTCATCCGTGATGGCGATGGCAAGATTGTCATCTTTACGGAAAAGCGTGATGGTTATTACCTCGGCATTGCTCTCCAGGGCGACATTAATAACATTTTGTATCATGGAAGCAAACCGGTCCGGATTGGCAATCAATGTGGCATTTTCTAAAAAGCTTTCAATGCGGACGTTTTGGGCGCGGTCTCCCAGGCGCTGGAGCGAGCGCTGGATGGCCCATTTGGCGTCGAGGGGTTGTGTATCACCCAAAGAAAATTCAACCATAGCTGATCCGGCCGCGATCCTTTGGCGCATCTCGTCAAGTGAATCCCTGACGACCGAGAAAGAGCGAAGTCCTTTAGTGGAAAAATCATCCAAAGGAAAAATTTTGGCTAGAGAATCGATTTCAGAAAAAATTGTATTGGATTCTTTATAAAATACGGATAAAGCATTTTCGACAATACTATTTTGTTGTTCCGGGTAAATGGCAGACTGTTTGCCCGCAGCTTGCAGCATGTTCGGGAGTTCGGTGTTCAACCAAAGTTCGTAACGGTTCAAAAGGGTGATGATATGTTGGCCGAGCGTAACGTCTTTGTTCGGCATGGGGGTGCTGAAATAATTCGGTTCCTGGGAGATGAGACGACGAAGAAATCCGCCTAATGCCATAAAATTATTTTTAAAAAAATGATCCATGCTGTTGCGCGTATCTTCAAAAACATCTAAACGATCCTGGACAAAAACCAAATTTCGCAGCATGCCAATGAGTTCGAAATGCGAGCTTAACATGCCAATATGGTCATTGTTTTTTCTGGCATTTGCCGTACGCGCGGCCAAGGTGTCAATCAGTGCCAGAAGACTCGTCCGGGCATCGGCCGTGAGTTCTTCTGTTTCCAAAATTACATTGCGGAAATACGTTATCAGATAACCGCCCTGCTGCCCGGCTTTTTGGTTGAAGGTGTTATTTCCCAAAGCGCTGTACATGAGTGCGTTTTCCAACAGGTCGGGTTGTGCGGCAAGTTGGTCAATCTCGAAGAGAATACCTTGCAATGTTCCGGATTTTTCTTTGGAGACAGGAAGTGAGATGGCAGGCTGGTCATTCTCAATTTTCCATTCAAATCGTCCCATTCTTAAATTCAGCAGGGAACGTATTCCCGTGGGGGTAAGCTGTGCTAGCAATGTTTTTAAAGAATTCCAACTGGCGGCCAGCCCGCGTTCTTGCGCGGCAGCGATCTCTGTTTGGAGCGTCTTTTCCAGGCCGGCCAAATACCCCATCAGTTCATAATGGATCAGGCGCATGCCGGCACGATCATTGGCGTCTCTTGCATTTTGTGTTATCGTACTGAGGTTTTCTAAATAAGCGAGCAATATTTGATGGGTTTTGGGATCGGCATCTTCTATTTTTTGGAGATTGCTTAGCAAATGCCCTAATAAATAGCCGCCCTGGTGCATATCACCTTGATTAAATTCCGGATTACCATAGGCATTGAAAAGTAAAACTTCATCAATCACCGCGCCGGTTTCGCGGTCGATTTTTTCAAAGTTTTTTATAATACCGCCAATGGTGGGATTGAATCCTTCGCTAATGACTTTTTCTTCCCAACCCATTTTCCAGGTAAATTTTCCCGTAGGTCTGCGCAGATAGGTAAAAAGATCCCGTTTTTTTAAGGTGCGGCTTAAATTGGCAGCTGCTTTTTGACCTTTCGTATACGACCGGTCGTTGGTTCTTTGTTGTTCATCAAGTTTTTCAATCATTCCGACCATCTCACCCGCCACCCGGGCAGTACTGATTTTAGGTGCTTCGGCCAATGAACGCCTAATCATGGCGATACGGCCGGCCGGATCATCCAAAGCAGTCTTGGCTTTGATCAATGCAGCCAGCAGAGCTTGCGGAGAAAAACTGCGACGTCCGCCATCACCGTCGTCTATCATGTCATACGGTAAAATGACCGCATTGGCACCTGCCGGGTCTTCGGAAAATTTGGTTCCTTCCGGAAATTGGTTTTTATATTCTTTTTCTGTTCCAAGGAAGACGCAATTTTCAGGAACCGCGCCGTCAGGTGAGCCAATCACAATGCCGCCGTTGACCATGACTTTCATAAATCCGGTTGCCGAGGCTTCTCTTCCCTCATTGGCGCCCATGATCGTACCATCCACACCGGCTGCGATCAGCTGCATGTCCACGGTATTAAAATTGGGGTAATAAATCAAACGATCACGGTTTTGCGGCACAATCAGGACACGGTCCGCCAATTCAGGATGCTGGTGCATAAGGTCAAGGAATTCCTGTACCAACTGTTGACTGGCATAGTCATCCTGGTGTACCCGGCCGCCAATTATAATACCTACATCCTGTTTAATAAATTCTTCGCGCATCGTTGGGTCCCGGAGCATTTCCTTTAGTTTGTAAAGCTGCTTATAATGCACGACCCGGCGCGTCCAATTGATGAATTTTATATTTTCAACTCTGGCCTGCCAATCGGCATCCATGCCGAAGCGCTCGGTGATCATATCAAGCATGGCTTTGCGTCCCCGCGCTTTTTCTGCAAGAAGTTCCTCATCCGGAATTTCAGCAAGGCGTTTGATCCAGGCCGCCTCTTTGGCCGCTATATCTGTGATGTGTGATGTTTGCCGGTTAAAAGCCTGCCACCACGTTTTTATTTTTCCCTGCATCCAATATTTAAGACTAACCCCGTTGGTAATATACTGAATTTTTTCACTGACCTTTTGATAGGCAGGCATCTTTTTCATGGTATCGCCGTGCATCTTGGCCACGCCGTATAATCCGTGGGCGACTGCGGCAATCATCCCGGTAATATGAACATTATCTGAGGTGTCCGTTACCTGGTTAAGTAGGTTCCGGGAAAATTTATAGACACTTAAAAAATGTTTGTTGGCAATTTTATGCGCATATTCAAGCGGCGTGTGGTCATTGAGAATTTTGATCGTATTTTGAAAGCGGGGATTTGTTTTAAATTCATCCTCCACCAGCTCGGGCAAAGCGAACGTGCCCGCGCTCATTTCAGACAAAATAATGGCATCCGGTGTGATGTCAAGCGCCTCCAACAAGGCCAAATAGCCCCGGCCGATTAAATAGCTTTGTTCCAATTCAATCCGTGACTTGGCGTTGTCCGGATCATGCCGGAAGCGTTCGGCCCCGGCTTTGTCAGCGCTGCCGGCGTACACCGTGTCAAAAATATTAGGTTCCGACTCTGCCGGATTGTAATCGTCCAGATAATACATAATACTGCCGGATTCAGGATCAACATCTTCATAGACCGCAACAGTACGCCGGGAACCGTTGAACATGGGAACCTGAAGGGTCAAATCCTCGCCGGTTTTAGGATTTTTAGTCCGCGGCAAGGTGGAACGGAGCAGATCGCCGCTTTGCACTTTTTCCAGTCCGAAGGTTCCGCCGCCATCTTCACGCGGTTCGATTTTCTGGAGCCATACGGATTGATAAAGCGGGGTTACGCCAATAGCTTTTTTAATGCCTGAATGTTCAGCCAGATCATCGATACGGTCTCGCAACAAGGGGCCGATACCACCGACAGAGACGGACATGGCCAGCACTTGGAGCGCGGTTACCACATTTCCATTTAAGCTGGTGAGTATCTGATTGAGTTTTTCGCGCATGGGATGGTTGGGATCGACCAGGTTTTTTCTGGCCTGCTTGACAATATTTTCCGTTATACGGCTTTCGACCGTTACTTCGATCACTATTTTAGGTTCAGGAGGTATAACCCGGATGGGGCGCACCATACCGGCCGCCAATCCGGAAATCAGTCGGATGAATCCCAAATTCCAAACCACATGCAGTATATAGGCGGCAGTAAAGCCGATTAATCCGCCAATCACAATGCTGCCACCGGCGCTGCCCAAAAGAATGCCGCCAATTGAGAGACCAAGCATGCCCAAGGATAAAGCGGTCAATTGAAGTGTATGCCGCCAGGTTCGATTAATTGTAATATGTTTTTTTAAGGACTTACTATACACCACAACTCGGTTGCCGTGCGCTGCGCTGACGGTGGTTGTAAACAGGAGCGCGGTTGCCATGTAAATGATGCTTTTTAATATTGGGAAGTTGGAAAACATGCTTAAATCCGCAACGCCGAAGAAAAAAACAGCTATAAATCCCATAAACGGCAGTAACCAGAGATTTTCAATAAAAACAGCTCGCAGTGCCTGCGGCCAGACAATATTTCCGTCATGATTGATAACACGATCCTGGAATTCCGGAAAAATACCTCGGGCTCGTGTTTGTTCCTGTTCCGCCACCAGTTGTTCGATTTGGGAGATCTTTGCGGCCAGATTAAGCGCAGGATGTGAGAATGCAGTAGACCATACCGGACTTTCAGACTTGAGCCGGTTAATTAATTTTAATAAATTGAGAAGGCTTTCCCTTTTGAGTGGTGTGTCGGCCGGTTGGAATAACTGAGCGAGATCGAGAAGATTGTGTGGAATTGTCGCATCCCCAGGCTGATAATACTTACCCGAAGTTTTGAGGAAATAATTAACGCTATGCACAACTTCTTTGCTTAGCAGATAGGTTGTCAGATCACTCACGTCGGTCTCGTAAATCACCATGGCATCTTCTTCGCGCGAAAGAATTTCAATCGCACGAATGAGGGTATAGTGGCTCTCGATACCTTGGCGTAAATACGCTTCCCTGCCGGCTGCACTGAAAAGCTCGAGATTGTCGGTATCACCAAAATTTAAAATTGACTGAAAAAGCACCTGACGAAAATCAGTGTTCCCGATGGTAGGTCTTAAAAGAATTTCCCTTAAATTAAGCGGGCGGCCCAAAAATGCACTATACGCACTTGTCGCGAAAAAAGACCCCAACTGATCATTCGCCTTGGCAAGGATGGCTGTATCCGAGAGTTTGTTCACACTGGCAAAGGCTTCTTGTTTAAGGGTATTGTCGGGTAGTAAAAAAACAGAGAGCGATTCAAATTCATCTTTGATCTTATTTTGACCGATACGGTTACAAAGAAATGTCATCAAACGGTTATGTATCAGATGTTCGATGGGAATTTCCACTGGGATACCGACCGTCTCGAACGCATCATCCATGACACGCTCCCGCAGGTTGGCAACAACCGCGTGTTCATCCATGGCTGCTTCTTTATCTTCAATCAGCTGCCGGGTAAGCTTGCCCTCGCGCAGCATGATTCCCATACTAATAATATCTGCCAGATTATCCTGGATGATGTAATTTGTTTTTGTCTTTTGTGCAGCGGTTCGAGACATTTTTGCATGCCCAAAGGGGTTGAGGACCAGACGCAAAAGATGGTTGGCGACACCTTTAATATCACCTACGTCTGCAAGATATCCCGTAACGCCATCCTCAATCTGCGCCGGAATCCCCCCGGCCCGGTAGGCGACTTCCGGGACACCTTTTTGGAGGGCCTCGGTCACTTTGAATTCAAATCCTTCTTTGTGCGATAGTTGCAATGCAATGAAACTGGAACGCAAGACAGCATTAAGCATTTGGTCATTATGCGGTGCGATGACGACCTTGATGTCATTCGCAATGCCACGGAATTCAGGCTTTGATTTACTCTGCATGGCGCGATTAAACAGTGACTTTGCCTCCGGATCATCGTCTGCGACATTTCCCAGAATGACGAGCTGCGGTTGGAGGCGATTCATCAGACGTGTTGTCTGGTAGTGGAGATAGTTCCCCCCCGGGAACCGTATCCAGGTCAATACCTTAAGACCGCGTGCAAAGAAGGCAACCACGCCATGCAGCCGATTGAGGCGTTTACGGAGCAGTCTAAAAGATTCAAGAACATCATCAATGCCCTTGGAAGGGTCGAAACGGGCAATTTGGGTTATCAACGGCCGGTTGGCATCAACTTCTGTATTGCCGCTTTTAATCGCGAGTTCATTGAAGAGCCGCATGTAATAACTGGTTTGCTGAGCACCCAAAGGTTTGTTCATGCCGTCAAACGGCACCATGGCGGGATACATTTGCAGAATTTTATTATCCGCATCAAACCCGGCCGGAACAAACGCCTTCTCGTGAAACAAAAAGAGGTCCGCGTCCTTGATTTGGTCCTGGAGATATTTCCAGGTTTTATTGGCAGCGGTTCCCGCTTGGTTAATCCGGTCCGTATCAAACTGAGTATGACAACGCCAGATAATTAAAGCATCGGGATTGATTCGTTTGATATGTTTGATCAATCCTGCGGGTTGCGGATCATCAATCACAAAGACATTTCCCCATTTTAAATGCGGGGCAAACTGCTTGGCATGTGCGGCACTCCAGCCCTGATGGAATGCCATCTCTTCACTGTTCAGGGGTTTTTCGTGCCCCAATTGGAGAACATTATGAAATTTAAGCTTGGTGATGTCAAAGATTCCCTTGAATTTACCTTGGGAAATAGTGTCGGTCATGACCAACCAACGCATGGGTAATTTAAGCATCTTCGCCCAACGAATACCGCCATGCCGCATAATGGAGACTCCCCCGCCTTTGGGCGTGGAGTTGATGAAAACCGTCCTAAGATCATTACGACGCGCAGCCTCTGCCAGGGACTGGTGACGTGCCAACTGCACGGGACCCAACAGATCGCGGAAGTGACCCAGGCTCCCCAGGGTATTGACATGTGCCAGTCCGGTCGCATCAATCAAAATTTCCTGGGCAGTGGCCTCGAATGCCTGCATGGCTGCCTGACTGGCGTCTACTGCAGTGTGCGCCTTTTGGAAAAATTTTCCTGGAACACGCCGGGGTGAAAACGCCACTGTGTCCAACTCATCCCACAAATGTTCTTGTAAGGCGGCAAACGAATTTTCAGGCCATCCGATGAACCCTACAGTATCAATACGCGCATCAAGATTGCGAATGACATAATCCAGCTCGTCAATAACCGTCTGATCGGCGTCATGGGAAATCGTAAATGAATTTTGGTAGATGATTTTGCGGGTTACCGTATTTTCAACATAAACAGTTATTTGGTTGCCTTTACGAACAATGCCGGCAGAAATTTTTGCGTTGGCAAGTCCATGAGAGAGTTGGGTTACCTGAGGACGTTGAAGGTTTGTCGCGGCTTTTTGGATATCCGCCATGGCAATCGTCTGATTTTGGGTAAGTTCCTTGAATGTCCAGTTATCATCCGCCGCAGTCCAGGTATCGGAAATGTTTTCAAAAGGCGAAAAACGGGCGGTCAAAGGAAAAAGCCCGGGGAAACGCCGCTGTAAAAAGCGCGGGATGAATCTGGATGGACGAATCATAATTTGGGCGGGTGAAGGATTGCCGTGTACACTGCCCTGACGGTGCATCGCATCCAATTGAGCTTGCAGCTGCCGGATAACCGCAGCGTATTCCGCCGTGGAAAGCGAATTGTTTGCCAGCATTTCACTCAGCGGCTGCCAACGGACGCGGGAATTGAAAAAGCGGGTTGTGAACTCGAGACGGGTTAATTCCATGGAAAGCGACCGTTGGATTTTTTTCAGAAATTCGTTTGCCGGCATGCCTTTGTTTATAATTACCCGGTCAGCTGTGAGGGTGACGGGATTATCAACAATCATGCGGTCTTTATCAGTCACAAATCCGCGCATTTTTATGCCTTGCGCATTGATTAAAGCATAGGACCCCTCGCCGCCAAAGTTGGCGGACATGCCTTTGTCAATGAAAAATTTTGCGTAACTTCCCTCCTGATTCATAAACGGCAATTCCAGTTTTGGCAAAGTGTTGTGTCCGGTAAACCAGTTGAAAACGCGGATGCCGGACTGGATTACGGCAATGCCGATGTCGTGAATAATCCCGTTGATTTGATCGGGTTTGATCTGTGTGGTTTTGTCCGCATACCAGGCATTGATGATGGCAAAGGCATCCTGCATGCGGTGCCGCTGACCTCGTGATTTTTTTACCGCATTTGTCATTTTTTCCAGTGCAATAAAAATATCGCGGCCGGTGTATTCTACCCCGCGGTAGGTTAGCTGGATGCTTCCGTCCGGTTGGATCGGAAACATGCCGTGCGAGACCAGATCACCGTAAGGATCAAACGTGAAGAGATTGAAGTTTTCCAGAAAAAAATTGGCCATTTCCTGCAAAACATCACTCTGGGGATAATTGGCTTGGGTGATTTTCCGGCTATTGATTTTCAGATGCATTTCATTTAATTCTTTTATAACCGCCTCGCCCCACCCTTTGTGGCTTGACCAGTCTTTGCACCACCATTCCATGCTCAAATACGCCTGGGTATTGATTCCCTGAAAAACCCGGAACCACCACTTACCCTGGTCCATGGCCTGTTTCAGGTGCTTCTCATTGGCCAAATGGATTTCGCGTGCCAGACGAACGGCGTCATCCCATTGCTTGAGCTCGGCCAAGGTGGCGCCGTCCGCTTTTCGTTGCGATTTGCCTTGGTCCAATTCCCTGACAATGCGCGCCCACCAAGCCACCGAAGTTTTACCAATGCCGTTTAGACCCACCGCCGGTTTGGGAACTTTAATCCGGGCAAAATGACCTGCAAATTCTTCCCAGGTATCCATCTGTTGCTTGGTCCATTGACCTCTGAATTTATTCATTTGTACGACAAAATTTTCGCGCGCGGCTTTGGCCTTGATTCCGAGGCGGTTTTTTTCAAATTTAGTTTGTACTGTGTTGTATTCAGCCAGCTTTGCGGTCCACCAATTAAAACTATTAACTTTATCCGGTTCGGTTTTCCGGTGTTGTTCAACTAATTTTTCAGCAAGCTTATCGCCGTGATGATTAAAACCCTTGTACCACGGGAGATGCAGCCCCAACAAATTGCCGGCTGCCCAGAGGTCATGATTTCCAATAATATAAACAACGCGGTCCGGTGCGATTTCGCACAATTCCTTAACCATGCGAAAGGCCTTGACACCATCCGCGCCCCGGTCCAACAGATCGCCGTTGATCACGATGGATCCGGGCATATCCTTGAGCGAACGCCCCTGTTCATTCATCTGTTCCTCAATGGAACGCAGGGGGTCGAGCTGTCCTTTGAATCCGGCTACCTGTTGCAAGGCATCGGAAAGTAAGGTGGTAAACCGGGTTATGTCGGCGTGCAAATCGGAAATAACGGCGATGCCCGGCAATTTTCCACTGCCGGGATTTTTTATTTCTTTATCAATTTCGCGCAATAAAAGACGAATTTGACGTTTGCGTTCCTGTGGGTCCGCTTTGGCTCTATACCCGATGCGCTCCGAAATTCTTTCCCGGCGCGCCGCCGGCAGGTAATAGGCAATGAGTGTCTTGATATAGCTGGCATATTCTTTGAGCGTTGCCCGGCCGTGACCGGCGGCATTGGCTTCGTAAATTTCATGGATGATAATTGCGCGTTGAGCAAAACGGGGCAAGGATAAAAAGTTGGGATGAAGATAAATAAAACGACCGGCACCGCCGTAGGAAATGCGGTATCCTTTGGTTGGGTGTAAAAAGGCCGACTTAGGTAAGACTTTAAAAACCGGACGTTGATAGCCGGTCGGCAATCCCCCGCGGCGTTCAATATCGGCAATCAGTTGTGCCAGTTGCAGATTAATCCGGACATGATTCAGCTGTGGTGCGCGCGGCGTGCGTGTCAGACGCCAGAGGTAATAAAGCTTGGGTGTGTAATTCAATACCCATATAAAAACACCACTGCCGATTCCCACTTCAGTCAGTGTGGAAAGCGCGGTTCCCGAATCGAGCATAAAAGAAAGAACACCCAAGATGAGCAGCGAGAGTCCTGTTCCGACAACCCGCAAAGGACGTATTCGGATAAAACCGCCGGCTTTTTCAAAATCTTCAAGCGCGGTTTCCGGTGTTTCGAAAATAGGTAATTCATGTTCTACCAAATTCTGTTGATGGACTTGATTGAGGGCGTTGTTGCCGATAACCACAGGTGTGATACCAGTGCCGTAAATTTTGGCTGCCGGCCGCTCGGCTTCTATGATGATCATTTCATCCTGTGTTATTTTATTAATTGCAATGGTTGCTTCCGGCGAGGTTGCCATAAAATGTGTTGGGTCAAGATCAATAATGGTGCCGTCTATATATATATGATGATGAATCAGATTGGATGTCTCTGATTTTTTAGCTACTACCAGGACATTTTTTCCCTGATTGCGTAAATACATGGCTAATCTGGCGGTTAATTTTAGATTGCGGTTTTCCGTATCCTGCGGAACCGCCGCAAATTCGCGTATAACCAATTGGGCCTGTAACCGAATATTTTCCAGCGGAGCTTTTGCCTGCTCAGGGATGGAGATGCCGAAAGAACGGAGTTTGCCGATAAAATTATTGGAAGCAATTGCTTGTTTCAAAAAAGCGGATTGCCGGGTTGGATCGAGTGAATTAATCTTGTCCCAGAAAATCTCCCTTTGCGGATTGGCGGCAATACCCTGATTGATGGCTTCAAGCAAATCAGTCCGGGTAATATGGGGTGTGACGTACATATCCAATAATCCCGGCACGCTCATGATTAGTGTTGTTTCATAAATTAGATCAGCTAAAACCCGGCCCGAAACATTGCTTAAAGTATGCGTGATTTGCCGGGGGGGTAACTGAACCAATGAACGTGCATAAACTGAATTAATGCGCTGATAATATTCTTTGAGATAATCATCGCTTTTTTGTGTGAGATCAAATTCAAGTGCTTCCAACAGGGTACGATACATGGCCGGATTGTCGCGGGCCAGTTGGGCGATCACGCCGGAATAAACAGCATGATTCCCTATCGGCGTTTGCATGATTCTGCGGCAAAGTTTCGGTTCTACGGAATGCAGCAGACTCAACATGCGGGCATTTTGCGCAGGTGTATGTAAATTTAAAAAAGTTTTGAACGATGCGCTAAAAGCATTGATTTCCGGCATTTGTCCGCTAAGCGGCCGCGGCACTTGGTCCCGAAGCAGCATAAGACGAATCGTTCCAATCATCGTCTCAATGTTTTTCCGATCACCCGGCAATAAAGGCCGGGATTCAAATAGACGCGCAACAGCGGTATGGATTTGCCGGTTTAGTACCGTATCGGATTGGGGGTTCAAAACAGCGGTTGCCCGGGCATAAACCCTGCGGTTGCGTTTTTCCTGCCAAGTCATGGACCGTTCGAACAATGATTCCGCCATACTCGCATACTCACGCACTGTGGCACGGAGATGGCCCTGGTTGTGTGCTTCATAAATTTCATGGATCAGAACAGAACACTGCATGGATTGCGGAAGGCTGAGGAACCGGGGATGAAGGTGGATGACGCCGTTCCTGCCCTGCCCTACGCGGAAACCCTGCAACAGATTGGAGAAAAAAGGCCGGGGCGTCAAGACTTGCAGGCGGGGCCGCACATACCCCAGCGGCAAACCACCGCGGCGCTCAATATCCGCCAGTAATCCCTCCAGTTGACGTCCGGCATTATCATTCGTGAGTTCCGGCAGAACGGTTTTGGGAAAAGCCAAACGCAACATATATAGTAACCGGGGTAAAAATGCTGTGACCAAACTCAGTCCGGAGACGAGTCCAAAAATACTCCAATGCAATGCACCCGGTGAACCCAGATAAGAAATCAGAAAACCTAAAGCGGTAATGCCGATTACACTGAGTGCCAGACGACCAAATGAAAACGTGATGGCATTGCCGGAGGATTGCGGTTGATCATCGGATACGAATTTTTTTTCCTGTTGATTCAAATGCCGGGCCAGATTTTTTGCATCGCGGATACGTTTTTCACGAGCCGGCTTGGAGAGTCGTTGGGCATAGCTTTCAATTGAATTAACCAGATCGACCCAATCATCTTCAATCGGATTTTTAGAAGTCTCAGTAATGAATCCTATGAGTCGGACCGTCATGGTAAGCGGGTCAATAATAATATTTTCAGGTTGAATATCACCATGAAAATAACCTGACTTGTGCAATACCAGGAGTTGCCCTTTAATTGTTTCTATAACATCGGAGATTTGTTGTTCCGAGAGACGGTTGTCTTTTAAGAGTGTCATGAAATCGATACCGGGGATATCTTCGCGAAGAAAGCCTATGGTATTATTTTTTTTATCAATTATGGTGGCATGGAGTTGCGTGGCCAGCGGTATGTTTTGATAGGTCAGCCGGCCGATGGCTTGTATGCGTTTGATCAGAGAATGCATATTTTCAAGTTCTTGCGCAAATAGATCCGTCCCCAGGTTGGCCTGGCCTTCACCCTGCAGATCATTGACATCAAACTCCCGTTTGACGACGAATTGAAAGGTTTGATCGCCATACTCAGCCAGATAGTAATTATAATCCAAAGTCTGCATCAATTGTTTTTTGAGACGGAAATTATCAATGTCGATGGCAGGTAATTCTTCCCCGATGCGTTCGGCAGCTGCTCTTTGGCCGGCATCATAATGAACACCAACACTTGCCAGTGTTTTTTCCAGCCAATTCGCACGCGTGTAAGTTTTTTCAATCGGTTTGTCCTTGCTGGCAAGCAGTGATGTCAGATCTTGTAATGCCGCACGATTGGGGGCGTTTTTCCGAAGAACATAATCCCAAAACTGATGATATTTTTCAGTATCATTGGCTTTCCATTGGTTCAGAACGTGATTAAGCGTACGCGCGACACTCTTAGATTGCATTCCGGGGTAATAAAACGGGACACGCGTCACCCCGAACAACCATTCGCTGCTTAAGGCTGCCAATGTTTCGGGTTTGATTTTTAAAAGTACAGCCTGAACTTTGCCGGGGGCCATTCTGACAATCCATCGACTCAGCATGAAATTAATAATGCCCACCCAATTTCCGAATGTTTCTTTTGTATTCAGGCTGACATCAAACTGATTTTCTTCCAAGGATTCAATCAGCATTTCCGGAAAGCGCTCACCCAAGGTGGCGAAGATCGGTGTTCCCGGCATCAGTTCGCCGAATTCAACACCGGTAAATCGATTGTGGCTTTTTCCCGGGCAAAGTGTTAAACGGTAGAAGGTTTGACGATCAATTTCATACACCAGCCGCAATAATTGAATGATGGTATCGTTGTTCAGCGGCTCGACATAATCAATCATGATTTCAGAGAACTGGTTGATGGCATCACCGACATCGCCGCGCACAATATCCGCGAGATTTGGCAAAATATCTTTGGCAAGAAATAGTTTTAATAAGGCTGTAATCATCTGACTGTTTTGTTTGTTATACAAATCCGGGCGGTTATTTTGAATATAGGCCAGCGGCTCGCGGATTTCCTGTGGTTGGTCGGATATTATTTCCGGTTTGACCAGCCAATTCTTGATGGTTTCGTCCAATTGCGTATTTTTTTCCTCCAGCCAGGTTTGATGCATGTCCTGCCATTCTTGAATTTGTTGGAAATAATGCCATTCCTCAGTTGTGCGATGGTGGGATGATTTTTTATCCAAAACCATGCTGACGGGTGAAGGCGTCATCTCTTCGGACATGTCGCCGAGATAGATATTGCCGCTGTTGCCGTCCACAGTTAACAAGTGACCGGCAAATGTTTTGTCCGCATCCTGAGAAAAACGGATGAACGGCCGGGTCTCTTCCAAATGAAGACTCATCTCTGAAATACCGATCACACATGGTTTAAGACTGCGCGATTTTCGAAGTAAGGCGGAAGCATGCGAGGTCACCAAACCCAAACGTTCGACAACACCCATACAAAGCGGATGGGCAATCATGGCTTCGTGTTCAACGTCAGAACGATCAAGAATCAAGATATAGGGTTCTTGATTTTGTGTGAATTTGGCTACATCCTGTCGGGTCAAAGCCGCTTTGGCTGTGTGAATACCGACGGAAGACGGCGTTCCGCGGGCAGTGCGCTTATGGGAGAGCGTGGCCGGAATTTTTGGGGCGCGCAAATAATCTTCAATCCATTCCCATTCATGTTTCGGGACGTTTTGGATAATGTCCTGCTCGGAAATGAGCCCTTCTTTTTGCATGTCCCAGAGAATGCGTACCCGGGCTTGGGGCGCAACCAGTGTGTCTGCGCTTCTAACCTGCAGCAGATACAGGTGGCCGTTTTCAATCGTGAACTCGATATCCAGACTCGTTTTATAATGTTTCTCCAGAATTGTGATGTGCGATTTTAATTCCGCATAGATCGCCGGCTGGATTTCCCTGAGTGTTTCCATTGATTCCGCAGATGTGCTGCCGGAAACAATCGCCTCCCCTACCTTGCCGATGCCATAATCACCGGATAATTTCGGTTTGCCGCTTAAAGGATCGCGCGAGTAGACGACGCCTGAACCGGATTGGTCATTCATGTCACCATAAACCATTTGCTGGATTGTAACCCCGGTGCCGACATCCGGTATACGGTAAGCTGCACGATGTGTACGCACACGTTCGTCATCCCAAGATGTCATGACTCTTTCGGTGGCCATTTTCAGTTGCAGATGCACTTTTTGCGGAAATTGCGATCCGGTCTGCTGCAGAATCATTTTTTTATAAGTTTTGATCAACTTTGCAGAATCACTTTTCGAGAAGTAGGAGGAACTCATTTGCTGCAATTGACGCTCGCGGATATCTGTAAATTGATCTTGACTGACTCCCATGACTTTGACTCCGAATTCTTCAATAAAACGGGCATAGGCATTCCAGGCGAAATCTTCATCCTGGGCATAGCGGGCAAGACCATTGACGGTTTTGTCATTCAAACCAATGTGAGTAACGGTCATCATCATCCCCGGCATCGAATGCTCGGCGCCGGAGCGGACTGACAACAGCAAGGGATTGGTTTCGTTGTTTAATTTGCGCCGCGATGTTTTTTCAATCCTGAAAACATTATCTTTTATTTCTTTCCAAATAGCTTGTGAGAGCTTACCTTTGCGTGAAATTGTTTGTTTGGATATATCCGACTGAATGGTAAATCCGGGCGGCACCGGCAGTTTGAGGCGCGCCATCTCGTATAAATTACGTCCTTTGCCGCCCAAACGGGTCAGCAAATACGGCGGGGCTTCGGGCATGCCCTTTTCGAAAAAAAGAATATTCGGTTGGTCTTCGCCACGAGGCGGTCCGGCCACAACCCCGCTGAAAATAATTGCCGCCAGAGAATGGCCTTCACTGGTGTCATAGCCCAGAAAAGAAGCAGCTGCAATTATTGCCAGGATAACGATCGGGAATATGGACATAAGCGTGCGGCTGGTGACCGCAAAACGCCGGTTTTGAACAAGCGGCGATGCCTGCACAGCTTGATACGCATAGCCGATTTTAGAAGCGATGGTTTGAAATGCGGCTTGTACTTGGGGAAAATCCATTGGAGCGGCGAGCAAGCTCGGATCAAGTTGATGGGATGCTTTTAAACGGGCTTGATTGTTTTGGACTTTTTTGGCGGTCGTATAAAAATCTCCGAATGCCGAAAGGATGGCTTGCTTGTTGAAAAAACGCGTCGCGTGTGCACCCGCGGTTTGGTCCACAATCGTATTAAGCATATCAATAAATTGACTGAGATTCGTTTTGATTTGTGCAGAATCGGTATCAGCACTGAAATAAGCGGCAAAAGGCATTGCCGGTGCCACCGGCAGGGTGGTACCGGCAACGCGTCCCTCCATATACTTGAACGCCGCGCTTAACAGCACCAACGCCTGGTTCAAAGCAATCGGATTTGAGAGCGGCGCCAGATTACGGAATTCCGGTTGGCCGTTTGTGAAGCCAAAATTGAAATAATCAAAACGCTTTCCCACGGGCGTACCCTGCGTGACAAATTCTTCGAGCGCATCCATGCCGACATGGTTGCCCAAACCGGATCGGAGTGGAAGCGCGGAGGCTAAATTACCATTGATCCCGGCAAGGATAGGCGCGAGATAGCCCTCGATTTCTGAAAAAGCCAAACGCCATTTTTTTTGTTGCGCCGGATCAATCGGCTGACGTCCTGCCAGGCGTAAAATAGGTGTCACCGTGCTCCGGGTTACTTTGGATGTTTGCGCATGCAACATGAAGCGGAATATGTCTTTGAGCCAGCGATCGACTGCCGATGCGGTGTTTTTTGCTTTTGCGGTTAAGCGTGGTGTTGAAAAAGCAATACTGCCGTCCAGGCGGGTCTCCCCTTTTGCTTTGCGGTCGGCGATGGTATTTCCCTTTACCGTTGAGGATGAAATGAAAAACTGGGCACCTTTTTGCGTGCGGTAGTGTTTCAGCCGGCCACCGGCTTCATCCACCGGGGTATAGGCTGCAATACCGTGGCGGCTGCTGAAAATAGCTTTGATTTCATCCAGCAGGGTCAAGGATTGGTCCAAGGTGAGACGGCTGGAATCGGCAATATGCAGGGTTGCATTAAAATCAAGTTCGCGGTTCATGGCAACCACCGTGTCCAAAGAACGATCAAAATCGCTTACCATCGTATCTGAGGCAACATTCACCCGGGACACAGGCTCCATCAGCGCATAGCGGAAAAGCGCATGATGACGCCCTATGTCATCACGATTAAGCCGGAGCGTCTCAAACTGTTGAAATGCAAAACCAACCGGAAGTATTGCAGACATAACCATGCCGGTTTGCTGCATCGTGGAAAAATCCAACCCATAGGCCAGGGCCATTGTCAGTGTGAAAACAGCCGGTGCCAAAAGGAGTGCACGTTGAGTAAAACCGGCAGATGACCAGGCAATCCGGATGCTTGCCGAAATTTCTGAAAACGTGCGTCCCGACAATTCAGCCAGACGTCGACGCATGCCGTTCATAGACGCCAACCAGCCGGAACGCATACCGCGAATTGCTTTGGCAAGCTGTTCGCTGCTGCTACTGGTATAGAAAGAAAGCTCTTTGTCGCCCAAGACCATGGTATGCAGCTGGGTTTGGGGCATGGTCTGTTTCATCGTACCGGGATAAACGGCAACAGTAAAAGAAGTGTTTTTAATCGGGATTAAAAAAGCTCCGTTGGACGCGATCATGCCTTCAAAATCAAGCTCGACATCCGGATTGTTGGCCTGATATTGTGACATCTGTTGTGCATAAGCAGCTTGTAAGCGTGCACTGTCAACCTCGCCTTTGGCGACTTGGTTGTTGGCCCACATCAACTTCAGCGTCATATCAAGAATTTGATAGGCGACGCGGACATCCCGGGGCAAGGTCGCTTCCTTGAGAACTGCCTGTGAATCATGCCATTGCATGAAAAGCGGCGCCAGCGCAATTTCTTCCTGATTTTGAGCAATGAGTTTTTCCAAAGGGGTATAGCGGTTTTTTAATAATGAAAAATAGGGATTGATTAAATCGAGCTTGGTGATTCGCGGCTTGATGGAAACATAACTAACGCCCTGCCCGCGCAAAGATTCTAAAATAAGATCCGTGTGGTAGCCGCCGGTGGTCAACATGGCAATACGCTGATTTTGTGTTTTCATTGCCGCCAGCAGGTTGCCGACAAAATCATGACTGCGCTGGTCGGCACCGTCATAAAAACGATTTACCAGGGCAAGTTGCTTATCCAGTGAGTAGACCTCCAGGTCCATCTCTTCATCCAGACCATACAGGGACAAAAATTGCATGAAGGGATCCATGGAAAACTGTTCAGGATACATGCGGAATTTTGCGAGTTCAACCGGGGATGCTGAAACATTAATCAGTTTTTCTACAATCTCCAGACGCCGCAGAAGAACATCCAGTTCCCGCTCGCGGGGTGATGTATAGAGTTTTTCATGAATCAATTTTTCCAGGATATCGATATCACTAAAAAGTTTGTCTGAATCAACTTCCAGCGGAAAGACATTCATGCGCTTCGAAACAAAGAGGTTGAGGTGCGGAAATTGGTCCGGATTGATTGTAAGACTTGAAGCATATTTCTTTAAATACCGGGCATATTTCAACAGCGGCATTTTCCCCTTTTGATAGGCCCGCTTGCGCAAGTCGAATTTGAGGAGATATTCTCCGTAAATGCGCGGTTTAATTTCATCAAAAGCATCGCGTAAATCAAAAATGTACCCCGTGTTTTCATCGGTTAAAAAGCTGCCGACCGTCTCGCGGTTGGTCTGATAGTGGCGGGGATCTTCAACACCTTCCAAGGAAACAGGATGTTTTCCGCAGGCTGCGTAAAATTCAGAACCTGACATCTTGCCTTGCCGCATAAAATATTTCCCGACCTGCGTTTTAATTCCGCTGACCGGAAAAGTGGAAAGTTTGGTCACATTGACCGGTTGGCTGGCACCTTCAATTCCAATGAGACTCAGAGAATGGTTTTTCGCAAATTCATTAATGATTTGGGAAATATTCCACTGCACCTCATGATTGCAATGCAGATCATTGACATGAATAACCAGTTGATCTTTTGATCCGTGAAACGTTTGGGAGATGGTTCCGTATTTTTGATTAATTTCAATGGGTTGGTTATTAAAAAGGACCGGATTGAGATTGGCCATAAAGGTCGCAGCTTCAAATGCCCATGTGAAATATGGAAATAAGAACGTGAGTGAAATAAGCATGACAATAACCTTGGTAGACATCTTGCGTGAAGGTTTATGCCAATATGAAATCGCGAAAAACGATTTTAGGGAATATCCCATTGGTTTCTCCTGAGTGACATATGTTTATATTTATGTATTACATTTTAGAAAGTATATCACAGGAAGTAAGGAGTCACAACCCAGAAAAACGGAAAAACCTTTTAAATAAAATATAATATAGCGTGTGTTTCATAACGACACGATCCGTAAGTTGCTAATTTACCAATAATCTTACACACAATAAAAATTTCACAAAAAAATCCTTAAATTAAGGCGTAAAATAATTTCATAGGGTGATCTGTAAAAAAAAGTATTATTTGGATTTCGTAAGATTTTCGTGGATGGTAAGCGCAGCTTTTCTGCCTGCACCCATGGCGAGAATAACGGTGGCCGCGCCGCTGACAATATCGCCGCCTGCATAGACGTTTTCCATGGAGGTTTGACCGTTTTCATCCGCCGTAATGTATCCCCATTTATTGGTCTTCAAACCGGGAGTTGATTGCGCAATGATCGGATTGGCCTGAGTACCAATCGCGATAACTGCCGAATCAATTTCAATCTCATACTCACTACCCTCAATCGGAACTGGACGGCAACGTCCGGAAGCATCCGGTTCACCCAGCGCCATACGTAAACAACGTGCCGCGCGCAGCGCGCCCGCTTCATCACCCAAATAAGCAATTGGCGTGGTCAGCAGCCGCAGGTCGATACCCTCTTCTTTGGCATGCTTGACTTCTTCAACCCGGGCCGGCAGTTCTTTTTCCGAGCGGCGGTAAATCAGATAAACCTTTTCAACACCATTCATGCGCAGCGCGGAACGTGCCGCATCCATGGCAGTATTGCCGCCGCCAATCACTGCGACGCGCTTGCCAACCCGAATCGGGGTGGCGGCGCTCGGCTGATAAGCCCGCATCAGGTTGATGCGGGTTAAGAATTCATTGGCGGAATAAACATAACTAAGATCTTCACCCGGAATGTTCATAAACTGAGGATACCCTGATCCGGTTGCAATATACACTGCAGCAAAATCCTGTTGATGCAGGAGTTCTTCCAGGGTCGCCATTTTGCCTATCAAAGCATTGGTCTTGAAAATGACCCCCATGGCTTCCAGATTCTCAATCTCGGGTTTAACAATTGTTTCTTTGGGAAGACGAAATTCAGGAATTCCGTAAGCCAACACACCGCCCAGTTCATGCAAGGCCTCAAAAACCGTAACCTGATAGCCGAATTTGCGTAATTCTCCGGCACAGGTAAGACCGGAAGGGCCGCTGCCAATGACCGCGATTTTAGCATTTTTTTCTTTGATGACACTGTCGCTCTTCAGGCACTCCTGAATGGCATAATCACCGACATAACGTTCTAAAGCGCCGATTGCGATCGGTGCTCCTTTTTTGTACAGCACACAAGCCTGTTCGCACTGGGTTTCCTGCGGGCAGACGCGCCCGCAAATAGCGGGCAAGGTATTGTTCATGCGGATACGGCGTACAGCCTCGCGCGGATCGTTGGATTTAATGGATTCCAAAAATCCCGGAATATCAATATGCACCGGGCAGCCGTCCACACAGGTGGGACGCTTGCAAAACAAACAGCGCGTTGCTTCTTCCTTGGCAGCTTCCGGTGAGAGCCCGAGATTCACTTCTGTGAAATTTTTCCGGCGTTCTTTAGGGTCCTGTTCAGGCATGGACGCACGATTGAGGTTTAAAGGCATCAGGCTTTTTTCGCCTCCATTTTTTCCTTTTCTTCCTGTTGGTACATTCTCAACCGGCGGCTCAAACCATCAAAATCAACCGTATGGCCGTCAAATTCCGGGCCGTCAACGCAGGCAAAACGTGTTTTTCCGTCAACCTGACAGCGGCAGACACCACACATACCGGTTCCGTCTATCATAATCGGATTAAGACTCACCATGGTTTTTACTTGGTAAGGGCGTGTTATTTCAGCAACAGCCTTCATCATCACGACCGGGCCGACTGCCAAAACAAAATCCACATCTCCCTTGTCAAGCAGGCGTTTCAATGGGCCGGTCACCAGTGCTTTCTCGCCTTGGGAACCATCATCAGTTGTAATAATCAGTTGCTGACTCACTGTTCGTAATTCTTCTTCCAAAATCAGATAGTCCTTTGAGCGGGAACCTAGAATGCCTACCAATGTATTCCCCGCAGCCTGGAAAGCCTTGGCAATGGGCAGCAGCGGTGCAATACCAACACCCCCGCCAATCATGACGCAGGTTCCGTATTTTTCAATATGGGTTGCCTGTCCCAGCGGACCGGTCATATCAAGAATTGATTGATTGCTTTCCAGTTTTGCCAGATCAAATGTAGTAGCACCTACGACCTGAAAAATAATGTCAATTGTTCCTGCGAGTGGGTCGGAATCAACAATGGTCAATGGGATGCGTTCACTCTCTGCGGTTGGACGAAGAATCACAAAATTACCCGCTTTGCGTTTGCTGGCAATCTCGGGCGCATGAACAGAATATTGCCAAACCTGAGGGGCAATTTGTTTTTTTGCAGTGATGGTAAACATTATAAGTCAGCTTTCTATTATTAGTAGTCTCCGGGCATTTGATTAAATCCGGTATTAAAGTACCTACGTCCCAATTCTCAATAGCTGTTAAGCTAATCAAACAGCCTAATTTATAAGTCCTGTGGAATGCTTGCTTTAAAAGGAAAACCGGCACTGTATCAACACGTTAGAGCAAGCAATGCCGATAGCGCTCACTATTGTTATACCTTACGTGATGGTGCGTTTTTTCCTTTTAAAACAAGCATTCCACAGGACTATTTCACCTATCGTATTGCCTATGTTAAAAATAGTTCCAGAAAGACCGAGTAATTTCTTGCTGGAATATCGTGTTATTTCGACAAACGCTCTTTTACTTTCGCAAATTGCGTTTTCATATTTTCAGGCAGATGGGTCCCGAATTTATTGAGAAATTCTTCAACATCCGGCATCTCTGCGCTCCATGCAGCGTGATCAACCTTGAGCAGTTCCTGCATATCCTGTTCCTGGGTGTCCAGTTTCGAAAGATCCAGATCTTTGGCTTCCGGCACCACCCCGATGGCAGTCTCTTTGCCCCCGGCCTTGCCTTCCAGACGTTCACACATCCATTTAAGCACACGGCTGTTTTCGCCAAAACCGGGCCAGAGCCATTTACCATCCGCTGATTTACGAAACCAGTTGACATAATAAATTTTGGGTTGGTGTTTCCCCAACTTGCCGCCCATATCAAACCAATGCTGGAAATAGTCGCCCATATTGTATCCACAAAACGGGAGCATGGCAAAAGGATCACGCCGCAGCTTGGCTTTTACATCCAAGGCGGCCGCAGTCGGTTCAGACGCTGCGGTTGCACCCATATAAACACCATGGTCCCAATTAAAAGCTTCCGTAACCAGCGGGACAACTTGCGTACGGCGGCCGCCAAAAACAAAAATATCAATCGGTACACCGGCCGGATTTTCCCAATCCTCACAAATTGCCGGACATTGTCTGGCCGGTGCGGTGAAACGCGCATTGGGATGGGCGCCTTTCTCACCGGACTTTGGCGTCCACTCGCGGCCTTTCCAATCAATGCCGTGTTTGATTTCAATTCCCATCTCTTCCCACCAGACATCTTTATCATCAGAAAGCACACAATTAGTATAAATACAATTTGCCTTCAAGGTATCCATTGCCTGGGGATTGGATTCATAGCTGGTTCCGGGTGCCACACCAAAAAAACCGGCTTCCGGGTTGATGGCGTAGAGACGTCCGTCATCGCCGATTTTCATCCAGGCGATATCATCACCAATGGTTTCGCATTTCCAACCTGGGATGGCAGGCTGCATCATGGCCAAATTGGTCTTGCCGCAAGCTGATGGAAAAGCAGCCGCGATATGGAACTGCCTGCCTTCCGGGTTGGTCAGGCGGAGAATCAACATGTGCTCGGCCATCCAGCCTTCCCGTTTGGCCATGGTCGAGGCAATGCGCAAAGCCAGGCATTTTTTCCCCAGCAAAGCATTGCCGCCATACCCGGAGCCATAAGACCAGATCAAATTTTCATCTGTAAAATGTGAAATGTATTTTTTTTCAATCGGCGCGCAAGGCCAGGCCGCATCTTTTTGTCCGGGTGCCAGCGGTGCGCCCACAGAATGCAGACACGGAATAAACTCGCCGTTTTCACCCAAAGTCTCAATAACTTTTTCACCCACCCGGGTCATGATATGCATATTGGCGACAACATAAGGACTGTCTGTGATCTCAATCCCTATTTTCGATATGGGAGAGCCGATCGGTCCCATGCTAAACGGAATAACATACAGGGTCCGCCCCTGCATACAGCCGGCATACAGCCCGCGCATGGTTTCCTTCAAAGCATCCGGATCGATCCAATTATTCGTTGGACCGGCCGATTCTTTATCTTTGCAGGCAATATAAGTCCTGTCTTCAACCCTCGCAACATCGCTCGGGTCCGAACTAAACAGGAAGGAATTAGGCCGCTTAGCTTCATTAAGTTTAACAGCCGAACCGGAATCCACAGCTAATTTCGTCATAGTCTGGTACTCTTGCTCCGAGCCATTACACCAATAGACTTTATCCGGTTTACACATTGTCTCGATCTCCGAGACCCACTCAATTAGCTTTTTGTTCTTTATTTCCATGGCGGCACCTCTTGTTATAGTATTTTTTGCGTCATGGCAAAATTAGAAACTTATATCATTTCTCTGCCCGCGAATCAATCATTTTCTGAAAAAATATGGGGTTGGATTCCGGGACGTTCATTAGTATATCAGTATACGGCGAATTCAAAATCATATTATCAATCAACAATTTCATTTACTTGACAAGCGTGAATATTTTCAATTAAGCTGTAAAAAGTAGGGAACAGTCGCGACTGTTCCCTACGAATATCACACCAAGCAGGTATTTCGGGAGGAAAGCATGAAAACAAAAACATTTTTTCTGAGTATGATATTAATGGTTGGTCTGGTCCTGGCCGGGCTGACAACAAAGAGCTATGCCGCATCAGCCAATGATGAATTCAATCCCGATGCCAACAATACTGTTTATACCTTGACTGTGCAGGCTGATGGGAAAATACTCGTAGGCGGTTGGTTTACCAGCATCTCAGGCACACCCAGGAACCGCATCGCCCGCTTAAATACGGACGGCACTTTGGATATTGCTTTCAATCCTGATGCCAATGACGGTGTCCATTCTCTGGCCGTACAGGCTGATGGAAAAATACTTATAGCCGGTGATTTTACCACGATAAGCGGTGTGACCCGGAATCACATCGCCCGCTTGAATACAGACGGCTCTTTGGATGTCGCATTCAATCCCAATGCAAACTACGTTATTCGCACTCTGGCTGTGCTGGCTGACGGGAAAATACTTGTAGGTGGTGATTTTACCACCATCGCAGGTAGTTCCAGAAACCGCATCGCCCGGCTGAACACGGACGGCGCTGTGGATGTTACCTTTGATCTCAATGTAAATAACGCTATTCGTGTGCTGGCTGTGCAAGCTGACGGAAAAATACTCATAGGCGGTAGTTTTACCACCATCGCGGGTGTGACCCGAAACCACATTGCCCGGCTCAATTCTGACGGCACTTTGGATACTGCTTTTGATCCCAATGCAGGCGGCAGTGTCTATACCCTGGCTCTGCAGGTTGACGGAAAAATGCTCGTAGCCGGTGATTTTACCACTATAGGCGGTGTGACCCGGAACCGTATCGCCCGCTTGAATACAGACGGCACTTTGGATGTTGCCTTTGATCCCAATGCAGGCGGCAGTGTCTATCCTCTGGCTTTGCAGGCTGACGGAAAAATACTTATGGGCGGTGATTTTACCACCATAGGCGGTGTGACCCGAAACCACATTGCCCGGCTCAATACAGACGGTACTTTGGATGTGACCTTTGCTCCTACTGCAGATGGTAATGTCTATGCCTTAGCCGTGCAGACAGATGGACAAATACTCGTGGGCGGTGATTTTATCACCATCGCAGGCAGTTCCAGAAACCGCATCGCCCGCTTAAATACAGACGGCACAGCGGATGCCACCTTCAATTCTGTTCCCGACGACATGGTCCAAACCATGGCTGTGCAGGTTGATGGAAAAATACTTATAGGCGGTATGTTTACTTATGTCGCAGGTGTGTCCAGGAACCACATCGCCCGGCTCAATTCGGACGGCACATTGGATATCACCTTTGATCCTAATGCGGACAACATTGTCCAGACTTTGGCTGTGCAGGCTGACGAAAAAATATTCGTAGCTGGTGGTTTTGCCACCATCTCAGGCACTGCCAGAAACAGCATCGCCCGGCTCAATTCCGACGGCACTTTAGATACTGCCTTTGATCCCAATGCAAACAGCATAGTCTATACCTTGGCTGTGCAGGCGGACGGCAAAATACTCCTGGGAGGTTTTTTTACTACTATATCAAGCACAGCCCGGAATTACATCGCCCGGTTGAATACGGACGGTACATTGGATATTGCTTTCAATCCTGATGTCAACAATGGTCTCCGTACTCTGGCTGTGCAGGCGGATGGAAAAATACTTATAGGCGGTGATTTTACCAGTATCTCAGGCACACTTAGGAACCACATCGCCCGATTAAATACAGACGGTACTTTGGATATTACCTTCAATCCCAATGCAGGCGCCACTGTCCAAACCCTGGCTGTGCAGGCGGACGGCAAAATACTTGTAGCCGGTAATTTTACCAGTATCTCAGGCACACTCAGGAACTACATCGCCCAATTAAACTCTGATGGCACTTTGGATACCAGCTTCAATCCTAATGCAAGCCACTATGTCAATACCCTGACTGTGCAGGCAGACGGAAAAATACTCCTGGGTGGTTGGTTTACTACCATCGCCGGTGAGACCAGAAACTACATCGCACGGCTCAATTCCGACGGCACTTTAGATACTGCCTTTAATCCTGATGCAAGCGACATTGTCTATACCCTGACTGTGCAGGCTGATGGTAAAATACTCGCAGGCGGTTATTTTACCACTATTGCAGGCGAGGCCAGAAACTACATCGCCCGGCTGAGCGCGGATGAGGCTGCGCTGCAAAACCTCGCTGTATCCGCTGACGGCACAACCATAACCTGGATGCGGGGCCAGTCATCTCCGGAAGTCTACAATGTCACCTTTGAATACTCTTCAGAGGGAACGAGCTGGACTTCTTTGAGCACAGGAACGCGCATTAGCGGAGGTTGGCAGCTATCCGGACAAGCATTGTCTTATAATGAAATCGGATACATTAGAGCACAAGGTCAAAGCTCGGGAGGATATTGCAATGGTTCCACCGGGATTATCGAATCTGTGAAGCAGTATTACAATTATCTCGCTCCCGCACCTACACCTACTGTGACATCAACCCCTGCTGTGATATTAGACAATCCGTTGCTGAATGTGGATTTAAAAGGAAAAATTACTCTAGCCTATCCCAATCCTGCTAAAAATGAAATGCGGTTCTTGTTCCGCTTAGATCAAGCCGCTAAGGTGGATTTACAGATTTACAATATGTCCGGCGAACAAATTGCCCAGCTTACGCAATCCCTGCCAGCCGGTCAGGGACAAACCATTGTGTGGGATTGTTCATCTGTCGCGCCAGGCATCTATCTTGTGCGGATTATTATGGATGGCGAAGAAAAAAGATTAATCAAGGTGGCAATTGTGAAGTAAGGAACAGTCGCGACTGTTCCCTACGAAGAAGCGGGGACTAGGAAATTTTCTTTAGTTTCTAGGGTTTTACGAAATGTATTGGAAAACAATAAGAACTAAGCTAAACTCAAAAATGATGGATGCCCCAATGGAACAGGGTCTAATTTCCAACCTTGAGGTTGATTGATGGGGTAATCATCCAGATGGTAACGGAGGGGTGAAGGTAATCACCATTTATAAATACGAATAAGGAGTGAAGGATGGCTAGTGTTGGCTTTGCTGTGTACAAAGGGCGCAGGATATTACAATTGGATTTAACCGGGGCTAAGGATGGAAAAAAAGAGGGTTTTATGGTGATTGGAAAATTGAATGAGCTGATAGTAAAAGAACCAATGAATTCAGTACTGGCTCTAATAGATGTTAGTCAAGCATATCTTACACCAAAAATACTGGCAATTTTAAAGGAAGGTGCTGGTAAAAACAAAAATTATGTAAAGGCGGCGGCAATTGTTGGTGCCAGTGGAGTGAAAAAATTACTTATGCAAATAGTTGCCAATATAACTGGTAGAAATATTAAGCAATTTAATAGCATTAGTGAAGCAAAAGACTGGCTCGTTTTACAGGAATGAAACCTCCCCCGCAATAAAAAGGGACATGGGATCAGGGACGTTTATTAGTATATCAGTATACGGCGAATTTAAAATCATATTATCAATCAACGACTCCATTTACTTGACAAGCATGAATATTTTCAATTAAGCTGTAAAAAGTAGGGAACAGTCGCGACTGTTCCCTACGAATATCACACCAAGCAGGTACTTCGGGAGAAAAACATGAGAACAAAAATAATTTTTTTGAGTATGATATTAATGGTTGGTCTGGTGCTTTCCGCGCAGCTGACAAGAGTATATGCCGCCTCAGCCAATGATGGATTTAATCCCGATGCAAGCAGCTATGTCTATACCCTGGCTGTGCAGGCTGACGGCAAAGTACTCGCAGGCGGTAATTATATCACCATCGCAGGCGCGACCAGGAACCGCATCGCCCGTTTGAATACAGACGGCACATTGGATGTTGCCTTTGATCCCAATGCAAACCACAATGTCTATGCCTTAGCCGTGCAGGCTGACGGAAAAATACTTAGCGGTGGTTGGTTTACCACCATGGGTGGCGTGGCCAGGAATCGCATTGCCCGTTTGAATACGGACGGCACTTTGGATGTGACCTTTGATCCCAATGCAGATGGCAATGTCTATGCCATAGCCGTACAGGCTGATGGAAAAATACTTATAGGTGGTTGGTTTACCAACATAGACGGCGTGCCCAGGAACCACATCGCCCGCTTGAATACGGACGGTACTTTAGATGTAACCTTTGATCCCAATGCAGATGGCAATGTCTATGCCTTAGCCGAGCAGGCTGACGGAAAAATACTTATAGGTGGTGATTTTGCCTCTATCGATAGTGTGACCAGGAACCACATCGCCCGTTTGAATACAGACGGCACATTGGATGTGACCTTTGATCCCAATGCAGACGGCAGTGTCCGTACCCTGGTTGTGCAGGTTGACGGAAAAATACTTATAGGCGGTTATTTTACTACCATCGCAGGTATGACCCGGAACCGCATCGCCCGTTTGAATATGGATGGCACTTTGGATGTTGCCTTTGATCCCAATGCAAACTCTGTTATTAAGACCTTGGTTGTGCAGGCTGACGGAAAAATACTCGCAGGCGGTTACTTTACTACCATCGTTGGTGTGACCCGGAACCGCATCGCCCGTTTGAATACAGACGGCACTTTGGATGTTGCCTTTGTTGATCCTAATGTAAACGGCAGTGTCATTGCCTTAGCTGTGCAGGCTGATGGAAAAGCGCTCGCCGGCGGTGAGTTTACCACCATCGCTGGCGTGACCCGGAACTACATCGCCCGTTTGAATACGGACGCCAGACTGGATGTCACCTTCGATCCCAATTCAGGCGGCACTGTCCGTGCCCTGGCTATGCAGGTTGATGGAAAAGTGCTCGCCGGCGGTGCTTTTATTACCATCGCCGGTAGTGCCAGAAACCGTATCGCCCGTCTGAATACGGATGGCACTGTGGATGTTGCCTTTGATCCCAATGCTGACAGCAGTATCTATACCTTAGTCGTGCAGGCTGATGGAAAAATACTTATAGGTGGTTGGTTTACCAACATAGGCGGCGTGACCCGGAACCGCATCGCCCGTTTGAATACGGATGGCACCTTGGATACTGCCTTTGATCCCAACGCAGGAGGCAGCAGTGTTTATACCCTGGCTGTGCAGGCTGATGGGAAAATACTTATAGGTGGTTGGTTTACCACCATGGGTGGCGTGACCAGGAACTACATCGCCCGTTTGAATACAGACGGCACTTTGGATGTTGCCTTTGATCCTGATGTAAACAACCGCGTCTATACCCTGGCTGTGCAGGCTGACGGGAAAATACTCATCGGCGGTTCTTTTACCACCGTTGCCGGTGTGGACCGAAACCGCATCGCCCGTTTGAATACGGATGGCACCTTGGATACCGCCTTTGATCCTAATGCCAGCCACTCTGTCCGTACCCTGGCTGTACAGGCTGACGGAAAAATAATTATCGGCGGTTCTTTTGCCACCATCGGGGGTGTGCCCAGGAACCAAATCGCCCGTTTGAATGCTGACGGCACTTTGGATGTTGCCTTTGATCCCAATGCAGGCGGAGTCGGCAGTGTCTATACCCTGGCTGTGCAGGCTGACGGAAAAATAATTATCGGCGGTTCTTTTGCCACCATCGGGGGTGTGACCCGGAACTACATTGCCCGTTTGAATACGGACGGCACTTTGGATGTGACCTTTGATCCCAATGCAGATGGCGATGTCTATGCCATAGCCGTGCAGGCTGATGGAAAAACACTCGCAGGCGGTCAGTTTATCACCATCGGCGGTGAAACCCGGAACCGCATCGCCCGGCTGAGCGCGGATGAGGCTGCGTTACAAAACCTCGCTGTGTCCGCTGACGGCACCACCCTGTCCTGGATGCGAAGCCAATCATCTCCAGAAAACTATAAGGTAACCTTTGAATACTCTTCAGATGGAACGAGTTGGGTTTCTCTGGGTGTTGGTACACGCATTAGCGGAGGTTGGCACCTGACCGGACAGTCATTGGCTTATAATGAAATTGGATACATTCGTGCACAAGGCCAAATCTCGGGAGGGCAACACAATGGTTCCGCCGGATTTATCGAATCTGTGAGACAGTATTATAATTCTCTCACTCCCACAGCGACACCTACACCGACTGTGACATCAACCTCCACAATAACACCAACTATAACCGCGACTTATACCGCAACGCCCTTGGCGACTATCAATCCCACGGCAACACCAAGCCCGACTTTTTCGGCAACGCCGACTGCAACCATAACGATTACCGCAACCCCCACACCGGACAATCCGTTGCTGAATGTGGATTTGAGAGGAAAAATCACACTCGCCTATCCCAATCCTGCTGTTAATGAAATGCGGTTCTTATTTCACCTGGATCATGCCACAGAGGTGGGTTTGCAGATTTACAATATGTCAGGCGAACAAATTGCTCAGCTTACGCAATCCCTGCCGGCCGGACACGGACAAACCATTGTTTGGGATTGTTCATCTGTCGCGCCCGGCATCTATCTGGTACGAATTATTATGGATGGTAAGAATAAAGGACAACTAAAAGCAGCGATTGTGAAATAACCGCAGGATGGCTCCAGCTGTTTTGTGACAATTCAAACCAATCATTTTTAGAAAGGTACAACTAATGTGTAATGAAATAAAATGGATGGAATATAATGGTAAAAAAATAATGGACAATGATTTATCTGGTCTATTACCTGAAAAATTCATAAATAAAATGAATAAATTCGAGAATGCTGTAATCAGCCAAAATGACAGAAACCTATTGGTTCTTTCTGATATTGAAAATGCACAATTTAGCCCTGCGAGTATGATTGTATTAAAAAAAATTGCAGGTACAACTGCGCCCTATATAAAAAAATATGCAATAGTTGGGGTTAAAGGTATTAAAAAAATATTGTTTAAGGCAGTGCAAGTTGTATCAACTACTTCCTTGGAAGCATTTGATTCATTAGAAGAAGCTAAAAAATGGTTAGTGGAATAATTTGAACGGAGCAGGCCTGGGACGGGAAAAATAACCAGTGTATGACTAATATTCTGATTCCGCTGCAAAACCACTCATCATCTATAATCATGAAACAGGGGACGTAGTGGGCTGCCTCGGGTTTGATAGACACTTTAATTAAGCTGCAATCTGTGTCGATTATAAAATATTTCAATTTATCAATCAGCGACTCCATTTACTTGACAAGCATAAATATTTTCGATTAAGCTATGCGGAGTAAGTACTGCCAAGCAGGTACTTCGGGAGGAAAGCATGAAAACGAAAACATTTTTTCTGAGTATGATATTAATGATTGGTCTGGTCCTGTTCGGGTTGGTGACAAAAGGCTATGCCGCATCAGCCAATGATGAATTCAATCCCAATGCAGACTTTGCCGTTCATTCCCTGGCTGTGCAGGCTGACAAAAAAATACTCGTAGGCGTTCTTTTTAGCAACATCGGAGGTATTGGCAAGAACCGCATCGCCCGCTTGAATACAGACGGCTCAATAGATGCCACTTTTATTCCCAATGCGGACGACGCTGTCCGTACCCTGGTTGAGCAGGCTGACGGAAAAATACTCGCAGGCGATAGTTTTACCAGTATCTCAGGCACACCCAGGAACCACATCGCCCGGCTGAACACGGACGGTACATTGGATATTGCTTTCAATTCTGATGCCAGCTTCTTCAATCGTGCTTGATTTGCGGTTTTTGGATTTAGTTTGAAAATTGATTTTTGATTTTGCTTTAAGTGCACACGCTATTTTTACTGCGACTTAAAATCAGGGCCATGCGCCTATGAATCCAATCAAGCGTTTTTCCCACTCCGGGTACTTTAAAAAGACTGCCCGATTCCCCAAACAATGACTGTTTCCGCCGTAGTATCAGTCCTTTGGGCGAGATCAAAACGAATGGTAAGCAATTGTTTTCCCAGCAAAAATGTATGCATTCGCAAACCAAATCCGACTGAATTTCTTACATCTTTGCCTGAGCTTTCGCTGATCGTGTTGCTCACAATGCCAATATCGTCGAAAAAAACCGCCTGAATTGATTTTATCAATAAAAAATCGAGCGGCCAAAGAGAATAGTTGATATTCCGCGCCAAAGGGAAACGGAGCTCAGACTGCCTAACAACTCGCCATAGCGATAGCCGCGAATGGTCGCAGAATCCGGTAAAAGACCAATACCGCCGGATAAATAAACCGGGCGGTCAGACCCGAAACTCCCGGCCAGCATCAGCCGTGAACCGAAAACCAGGGTAGGCGAAATAAAATCAAGCGTTTTATACAATTGAGAATTCAACTGGAGTATCTGATAACGCTCTTCGCCGCCCAATATTTTATCCGCAGTCAGCAGGGACAAACGGTGACGAAATCCATCCGCAGGGGCATACTCATACCAGGCGGTACTGTCATGCACTAATGAAAGGCGGAGGGTGCCCACGCGCCGGTTCTGCGTGAAATCTTCGTGTTCGCGCTTGAGATAACTCAAGCCGACTTCCATTTCAATCCGGTCATACATTGAAAAAGGTTTCTGAAAAGAAATTGCACCGCCGATCGCTTCGTCATTAAATTCGTCGAGTAAGTCACTGGTCTCCAGATCAAGAATGCGGTAATAATACCGGCTGTACTTAATTCCCAACTGGATATCAATCGGATAAGCCAGATTACTATAAGTGAGCTGGGTGTTGGCCTGGTACCCTGGAACAAAATCGCTGTATAGGTTGACCAAATGGTCTCCTAAGTAATCACTTGCCGTAAAATAGCCGCCCCCGACCACACCTTGCGAGCTATCGTAACCCGCCAGTAAAAAAAGCAGATCCGGCGAAAAGCGAAAATGATAAGGGTGCTGTTTTTGGATAACACCGGCTTTCTTTTCCAATACCACTGTTTCTCCCATATTCGCTTCCGGCGATGTTTCAGGTGTGTCCTTCGGGCTCGCGGCGTTGGGATCTGCCGGAGAATCCACCCGCGTCGCTGCCGGGACAACGATCACCTCCCGTTCCTTTTGCAGATAGGATGCCGGCATAACATAAAGCGCGTGGTTTCCGTTTTGATAAACCGTAAAAACAATTTTTTTACCATCCGGAGAAATGGCCGGTTGAAACGCACCGCTGCGAATATTGGTAATCTGAAACATCTGAAATGTAACCAGGTTCATACGGCAAAGATTAAAGATGCCGCTTTGATCACTGGAAAAATATATCCAACTCCCGTCAGAAGAAAAACAAGGCGCGGTGTGCTGGGCGGCATCCCATGTCAAGGCCACACTTTCATGACCAGGTTCCTTAAGTGTTTTAATGTACAATTGCAAAAAATTGTTTCTTTCGCTGACATAGACCAAAGCGTTTCCATCCGGAGTCCAAACCGGCGACCTGTCGGCAAATCGATCCTGGGTTACAGAACGCAATGTCCCCGAGGACAGGTTATAAATAAAAATGTCGCTCACGCCGTTTTTAACGCCGGAGAGTGCGATCGTGCCGCCATCCGGCGACCAGGCCGGTGAAAATAAATCGTCGACCGGAATATTTTTTTTAATAAGCTTGCGTGTCTTTACATCAAGAAGGTAAAGATGTTTTTTCCCCTCGATCTGGGCCACAAAGGCAATTTGTCGCGAATCCGGCGACCAGGCAATGGGTCTTCCGCGAATATTGAAACTTTCAAATTTTATATGTGTAAACGCAACCCCCTTGCCGGCAGACCCGCGGGGTTTTAGATAAATTCGGAACCACTGTTCCCGATTTGAACAATAAGCCAAAGTGTGTCCGTCCGGCGACCAGGCTGCACCGGTGGTCAGGATTATGCGACCCGGCGGTGCATGATCGACCGGACTGGAAAAATTCCCGGGTTTTTCCCGCCCCTCGGTTTGCAGCCAATATTTTTGCCGGGCCCAAAACATAAATTCCCGGTTAAAATCCTGCAGCCCCATCCCCAGGGTCTCGCGCAAAATTTGTGAAAGCGCAATTTGATTTTTGAATTTTTTAAAAATAAGTGAAAGCTTGTCCTCGCCGAACCGTTCGGCGATATAGTGCATCGCCAACTGTGATTGCTTATACGCCAGATAAACATCCTCCAGATGATTAAACCCTTCCATGAGGGTCAATGGGACCAACCGTTCATAGTGGACCGCATCACGGATGATCATATCTGCATAACTATCCCAACTCTGTGCTGCATATTCAGCCAATCCTTCGATAATCCACATGGGGATCAAATAACCTTTATAGACACGAAATGAACGCATACCCTCGCCGTACAAAATGTTAAATTGGAGTGCGTGGATAAATTCGTGATAGACAACTTCACGTAATGATTTGGGTGAATCCGGCGCCGGCAAAGCAATCCGGTTTTTATAGGCTTCGGTAAAACCGCCTGTCCCCACCCCGATAATATGCGGCAAGATATTGGTTTGCTGAAAATCAATTTGGTTGCGGTACAGGAACAGCGGTGTTTTCAGGAGTGGTTTTTCCCGCAAAAGATGGGTGTCAAAACGATAAGCGTCCTCGGCGATTTCACACACTTCACGCGCCAGGACCTCTTCTTCAGGATAGTAGTGGATTTCAAAATGCTCGGTTTCAAATACTTGCCATTGAAATTGGCGTGTTTGGAGTTTGTTCTTGCCAAAAGTTCCGGCAACCACCGGAGCATGCAACGTAAAAAAACAAAATCCCATCAGCAGCAATACAGGCATGGAAGTAGGGAATTTCATTATTGAAAAACTTCCCCCTTTACAGCGGGCGTCATTCGATTGATTTCAAAAGATGGTCCCACTGGACCCCTCGTTTGAGTCCCTGCAAAACGCCCAGAACATTTTTGCGATGATGTTGTGAAGATCCCATGAGCCTTCGTAAGAAAGAAGGTCCCTCATCCCGCAATACCCTGGGCTTTCCTTTTAGTTTCGCGAGAAAAGCGGCAGTTTGAACGGCATCATCTAAATTCCCCAATTTATCAATCAATCCTTTTTGCAGGGCCTGACGTCCGGTAAATACCCTGCCATCGGATAAACGTTCCAAGTATTTTTTTATATCTTCAGGCAACATATCCGTAAGGTTTTTTTCCTGTTTCGCTGCCAATGCTTGTGCAAGTTTGTCCCCACGCGCGTCAAAGACCGCCTCGACAAATTGAGCATGCAGGTCGTCAATCATCCGCTGCATAATTTTTTTCTCGGATTTATTCATTTTTCTGGAAAAATCCCCGATATCTTTATACGGAACGCTTTTAACAACCTCCATATTCAGACCAAGTTTTTTCATTAATTCGCCCGCTTCCGGATATCGCAAGATCACACCGATAGAGCCGGTAATCGAACCGGGATTGGCATAAATCCGATCAGCCGCGCAGGCAATATAATAACCGCCGGATGCACAAACTTCGGACATCGATACCACCACCGGTTTTCCAAGCCGACGAATTTTTTTTATTTCCTCGGAAATTGATTGTGCGGAAGCGATTGTACCTCCGGGGGAATTGATCGAAATCACAATGGCACGAATCATGGGATGATCATTCATTTTATGCAATTGCATAATTATCCGACGATCTTCCAGGATCATCCCCTGCACTTCGATTAAGCCGATTGAACCGCCCGCTGACATTCGATACAGCGTGCGTCCCGCCAAAAGCGCAAGCAACACAAAGAACGCCAATCCGAGCGCAATAAAAACAAATTCTTTTCCCCATTTAAAGGCCATAACTGTTCTCCCGGAAAAATATTCAAAAGCTATTATAATACTTTCAATTGCTTTTATCCATGACTTTTACGATATCGTTCAGAATACCAATGGCATCCCCGCACTTCAGTATAGGGATGTATTCTTATCCAAATTAGAAAACCGGAATCCAGGCCGATTCAGTTACAGTGAATAACTCTTATTTGGAACAAGCTCCATCCCAATCACCTGATCGGCGCAGTGCTGCGCTGCCGGTCTTCATTTCTTTTTGGCGGTATTAAGGATCTCGTTTGCCAGCTTTTTTTTGTTTGCAGTTAAAGTATGCATACGTTTTTTCAAAAAAACAACAGCATCGTCTCCCATGAAAATCATCCCGCGCTTGACACAGTGCTCTAAATAAGTCCGGTTGCTGAATTCACTTGCCGCCGGATAATTTTGTGACAGGGCGCGCCAAAGCGAGCGTGTGATTCTTTGGGCATGTCCGCGGGAATGGTGAAACGCCACCACCGATTGGATTTCCGCATGCGTCATCCACCCCGCACCGGACATAAAATAGACGGCATCTTCAAGATATTCCACGCGGGGATTTTCAAAAGAATTTAACGACAGAACAGCATACCGGGAAAGCGCCCAAATTCCATTAAACGCATAACGAAAATCATCCAGCGTATGTTCGGGCGCGTAGTATTTAATTGTTTCAATCTGTTTACCGCCTTTGTCCTGCCAGGCCAGGGTTATCACGCCATGGGCCGCATTGGTTCTGAGCAGTTTTCCGCGGTATTTTTTTTTGAGAGCAAATTTTTTAATTTTTCTCATTGTTTCAAAACAGTCGCGATATTCTTCGTAGGGTACGGCGCCGGTTCGTTTCCCCATATAATCTTTAAGCCAGACTCTGACCTTTTCCCCTTTTTGCTCGAGAATGACGGCGGTTTCATCTTTGCGTTTTCCCCGCACATCATAAATAATTAATCGCGAAAACACAATTTCAGATTCCGCATCTTCGGCCGCCGGCATCGGGACCGGAAGTAAAAACAGCACTACTTGCAGAATAAGAATGCTTTTTTTTATCATGCCTTGTTTGTTTGGTTTTTCAGATAACTTTCAATAAACCCTTCGAGATATCCATCCATGACTTTATGCACGTCCCCCACCTCAAAATTGGTGCGGTGATCTTTGACCATACTATACGGCTGGAACACATAGGAACGAATTTGACTGCCAAAGGCAATTCCCATTTTTTCACCATACAGATTCTTGGTTTTTTCAGCTTTTTCTTCCTGGGCTTTTACATACAAGCGTGCTTTTAGCACTTTCATGGCATTGGCGCGATTTTTTAGTTGTGAGCGGTCTTCCTGACATTGTACGACAATACCCGTTGGCAAATGTGTGATGCGCACAGCGGATTCGGTTTTATTAACATGCTGCCCGCCGGCACCGGAGGCGCGAAAAACATCAATCCGCAAATCATCATCTTTAACCTCAATCTCAATTTCATCCTCAATATCCGGCACGATATCAATCGAAGCAAAAGAGGTGTGGCGCCGTTTGTTGGCATCAAACGGAGAAATCCGGACCAGACGATGGACACCTTTTTCGGACCGCAAATACCCAAAAACATAGTCCCCTTCTATTTGAAAGGTGGCGGACTTCAATCCGGCTTCTTCGCCGGGTTGGTGGTCGAGCATGGTTACCTTGTATTTTCGGTTTTCCGCCCAGCGTGTGTACATACGAAAAAGCATCTGGGCCCAATCCTGTGATTCAGTACCACCCGCGCCCGGATGAATGGAGACGATGGCCGCGTCCCGGTCATTGGGTCCGGAAAGCATAAAACGAAATTCAAAACCGGCAATTTCTTTCTCCAAAAAGGCAATGCCTCTGTCCATATCTTTTTGCAAATCCTTGTCCTGACCGCCTGATTCTTCAAACAGCTCTGCGGCAACATTCAAATCCTCCAGCGTGGTTACCATATGATTGAAAAAATCGACATCGCGTTTATAGCGCGCCAGTTCAGTGTTCAGACTTTTTGCATGCTGCGGGTTATTCCAAATGTCCGGCTGAGAAATGGCCCCCTCCAATTTCAGAATGGCGGCTTCCTTATCAGAAACGTCAAAGATACCTCCGCATTTTTTCAATCCGCTCAGATAATTGCGTAATTAATTCTATTGTCATAAGAACCCCTTTTTGAATATTTGGTAATCTGCTTTAAAAGGAAAAACGTCAACTTTCTTTGTTGAAAATTACACGTCGGCTTGTTTTGGGAAGGGTAAAAATCATAAACGGCTGTGTGATATTTCCATCTTGGATGCTGTTTTGACGGCTGATTTTATATTTAACGATCATGAGATCATCTTTATTTTGTATCTCTCTCAGCATAATTTCATGACCGCGTCCTTGGCTGTCTCCCAGACAAATAATGCCGATCATGTTTTTTGACCAATCAAGCTGCGGCATGGAAATGGATTGTATTTGCGCCTTTTTCCAGAGCGCCGTCAATTCAGACGGTGTCCGTACCACCCGGTTCAAGGGTTGATGCAGTGCACACGCATCCCCGCTCCATTCGCCTCGTTGGCGAACCAGTTTAGGTTCTTTTTTTTTGGCGGAAGCGGTCATTCGATAGGCGGGTTTTTGTTCGGCATTACTTCCGCCGGAAGAATAACCGGCATTTATTGCACTCGCTTTATAAAGTGAATTCAGTTGATTTTTCGGCTGGGTATTGGCGGTAAGGGCCGTGATCCCGGTTTTCACGGGAGCAGCAGCGCTTACGGTATGTTTCGCTTGGTCCGCACGCTTCTGGTTCGCAAGCGTTGCGTCCCCGCGCCCGCCAACTTCCGCTTTCACCATGGGTTGTTTTGCCGTTTGAGTTCCAGTGGTCGGTACAATGACAGCGGGTTTCATCGATCCAAAGGGATTGTGAAGCACAACCACAAGTAAGACTGCCGCCGCAGCTGCCACCGTGCCCAAAGAAAGCGAGCCCCAAAAACTCAGGCGTAGTCCCGGCCAGCATTCTTTTCTAAAGCGAGCTTGAAAACGCTCGTGAAAACCATCCGGCGCTTCGACACACTTCAAATTTTTAACAGCATTGAATGACCGGGTAAAAATTTCCATTTCCTGCGCACAATGACTGCATGATTCCAAATGACTGCGTATGGATTCAATTTCTTCCTGCGTCAGTGACTGATCAACGTACAAAGGCAACAATTCATTGCATTCTTGGCAATCCATAATTATCTCCTCAAAATAGGATCAAGCGCATTTCTTAGGAGCCTGCGCGCTCTCGCCAATCGGGATTTGACCGTCCCAAGCGGAATTGAGACCATTTCGGCAATTTCATCATAAGCATAACCTTCAATATCTCTTAAAATAATGACCTCTTTTTCATCGGCCGGAAGCTGATTGATCATCTCGCGAACAATTTGTGATATTTCAAGATTTTCAACATTCTCCAGCGGCCCTTGCCGGGTTTCTTCCAATTCCAATGGACGCGAACGGCTTTCATCCGTAGGATCTTCATTAATGGACCGGTGTTGAAAATATTTT
Organism: bacterium; assembly: GCA_021108215.1. Lineage (NCBI taxonomy): Bacteria > bacterium. Next base: position 103,186 of record JAIORK010000049.1, read on the forward strand.
CTTCGTTTTTGACTGCGTACCAAATTTTTCCACAAATTAACTGTGATACGATGTAACCATGTTTTAAATTCCGAACGCCCCTCAAATCGTTTCATAGCCTGAAAGGCACGTATAAATGTCATCTGTGCCAGATCATCACTATCAGAGCGATTACCGCCGGTCAGATGATAAGCCAAATTATAGACATAGTTTGTATGCCATTTGACCAATTCCTCAAATGCGTTCCGGTCACCTTTACGGGCTTTATCTACATAGCCCTGGAGCATTATTTTTTGATTCACGAATTTGACCCCAGTCTTCCACTCAGGTTCATGGAAATCATTGTTTTTTGCATGTCATGGAAAAAACAATGATCCTTTTATTCCATTTGGGGGGAAATTGAGTTTGACGCATTTTCCCTGGTCAGATGGCTGCTCGCGGCATTTTGATCCCGCATTTACGCAGAATAAAACAAAAAGTCTGATAAATCAATACAAAACACCACTACTGGTTAAGTTATAAAGCACACTGTCTTCTATTCGCCCTAAGTGCTGATTTTTTTAAAGGAAAACTGATACTGTATCCATACGCTAGAGCCGGATTTGACGATATTGTCCCCTGATGTTCCACCGAAACTTATGGTGCGTTTTTTCCTTTAAAAAAATCAGCACTTAGGGCGGTCAGGTGAAAATGCAAAACACATTTAACTTGCATCTGCATCGCTTTTACGCTTCCAAATTTTTCAATTATTTGGTAAAAATACTAAATGATCATATTCAGGAGTTTTCTTTGATAAACTATCGTTTTTTCAAATATGGTTTCCTAATCCTTTTGTTAATACTCTCGAATTGTGCCATGTTCGGTGGTGTTCTACATGCACCGCGTCTTAAAGTCGAATCCATCCAAACGGTATGGACCACACCTGACTACTGGAAAATGGTCCTGTCCATTAAAATTATCAACAGCAATCCGCTGTCATTGTCATTGTCCCGGGTTTCATATACCCTGGAGACAAAACGGAAAATAATTTTATCGCGTATTCACACGTCCCTGCCGGTGGTTCCCGGCTATGGGAACGCCACGGTGGAAATACCGATCAATCTTTCTCATGAAAAAATCAATGCTCTTTTTCCGGAGGCGACACAACTCCCGATAACGTTTAAAGGAGATTTTTATTCAAACAGCCTGTGGCAAAAATCCACACTTTCTTTTTCAAAAAACCAGTTCATCACAATACCCCAGATACCACAATTAGAATTCAAATATATCCGAACCGTCAATAAAAAGCCGCTTATTTTCTTACAGACGGTTAACCAGAACCAGCGGCCGCTGGTTCTGGTCAAGACAAAGGCTTATCTCCAGCTGCCTGGAAAAAAAATCATGCTTAGCATTCCAGGTCCGATAACACTTAAACCGAATGTCAAGACCCTGGTGCCTTTCAGGCCGTCACAGTCATTTGCAAAGAAGGACTTGCAGAAAAAAGGCGTTTATTTGACCGGTGAAGTTAATGCCACTTCGGATTTCGGAACAATGGTAATTCCCATCACACAAACCGTGCCGCCCCAATTGAATTAACCCCAAGACGTGCCGGCAGCTTTGTCGTGCCGGTGTGACCACGCTGGACAACAGCGTCCCTTAAACGCATTCACTTGGTCTGTTGCGATGACTCCGGGACGGTTGATTTTTCTTTAGCCTTGGGTTTGGGGGCCGGAGGCCGACCCGCCTGCGGTTGTTTTTTTTCTTCCTCAAAAACATCCCTCCCAAAATGCCAGCGTAATATTTTTTTAAATGATTTCCGCGGGACGACGCCGGAAAGCAAATCAATACGCCACTCGCGCCGTTCTTTGACCAGCCAAATTACGCCCGGCATGGTGAGGGTATTGTCTTCCCATACCCACCATTGTTTAAAATAGGCCTCATCACGCACCTTGGAAAGCTCATTGGTTGGATCAATCCAAAGCTTTCGTGGGTCATCCCGCACGGGACCTGTATTGTCCCGGCCGATGATATATATTTCACGTGTAAATACGACCGCAAAATTACCCACAATATAAAATTGCCCGGGAACAAAAAAACCGATTTTTTCCGGCATAATCGTTTCGCCGTCTTGAGATTTTTTCATCATTTTTTTATTCTCTTGCCCCTGGACCAGAAAAAACATATCACCGAGAATAGACGCCATATCGGGTGGTTCCGCCACTTGTTTTCCCGCCTTGGCGGCTTTTTTCGCCTTGATTTTTAAAGCGGCAACATTGCGCCGGTCTGCACGGGTCACCAATTCGGAAGCATCTTCAAAATTTTTCATGTTAATAAGCCGAAAAAATTCTTCGACCACAATGGTGGGTTTTTCAGTCCTGGCATCTGCCAAAAACGGGAACAATCCGATACCCAAGGCGATGGTGCCAAACAGGGATAAAACCATCCTTAGACGACCACTATTCATCTATTTCGCCTTGTAATTTTCGTATGAGTGAGATAAGCCGGCGGCGTTCGGGTGCTTTGGGATTCAATTTTAAATATAAAACGTACTCTTGCGCACCTTGATTTTTTAAATTCTGGGCGACACATTCAGTTCCCAACCAAAGATGATCCTTGGGATGTTTTTTACGTGCCAGTTTTCTTGCAGCTTCCAGCTGCCGTTTGGCTTCAAGGCGAAATCCTTTTTTTCTTAAAACCTTGGCCATCAATAGAAGTGTTTCAAAATGCCTGTCACGGATATTGATGGCAATACTGGCATACGAGAAGGCGCGATCATAATCACCTTCTTCGTAAAAAACATTTCCCAATGCCAGCACTGTTTCTGCCTTAAGCAAATTCAAATCACGCCATTTTTTTAAAACTTCGGCTTTTTGAATTTCCGTCATAACATCCAGATATCTTTTCAAACGAAAAAGCGCGGTTGCCCTGAGATAATACAAACGGAAATTATTCGGTTCCAGTTTGAGAACTTCTTTCAAATAGACCTCTGCATGTTTGTCTTTTTTCTTAAGCAGCAAAAGACCCAGCTCGCGATGAAAGGCTTTTTTTTGCAGTGCCGTACCTTGTTGGTCCAAACCCTGCAAAAGTATTTTTTCCGCTTCAGCCGTCATTTTAAGCGCACGATAAATTTTTCCCAACAATAAGTAATTTTCATGATTGGCCGGATACAGCGCAAGATTTTTTTCAGCAATTTTTTTGGCATCGGCATATTTTTTAAACAGCATAAGGTATCCGGCTTGTGCATTGAGCAGCAAAGGATCTACGGGATTGATCCTTACCGCTTTATCGACATCATTTTTTGCCAATGTAATATAACGCTTGGCACTTTTTCCTCGGGCTGTTTTCGCCAGATTAATTCTGCATGCCGCGCGACCAACCCGGGCGGATAAATAACCCGCATCACTTTTCAAGGCCTCTGTAAAATACAAAACCGCCTTGATACGGGTGTTATTTTTGATGGCAGGTTTTTTTAAAAGCACAATCGCATTAGTGTATGAATGAAAGGCACTCAAAAGATGAGTTCCCGGCACAATATCAAAAACCTTCTGATCCGCCGGGGTGACGGTCAATTCCAGAATTTCCGCAACTTTTTGCAGGGTGTTGGCAAATAACTTATCCAGCCGCTTGGTTGATCCGACCACCTTAAATGTTCTCGCTTCTGAGTTTCGCTCTGGAATAATTGACAAAAATAAACTGATTTTATCTCCCTGCAATTGATACGTCCCATGCAAGATGGCAATATCTTTGTCATCCGCAATTGTTTCCATTTTTCCCGGATCCGGTTCCTGATCGGAAAGACCATATTCTTTCCGGATGGCATCAAGCTCATCATCCTGGATAAACACCACTGTTTTCAGGGATAAAACCGTTTCTTCCAATGCAATTCTAAATGCATTGCCAAACCACCGGCTTTTTTCAGCACTGGGATTATCCGGACGCAAGGGAAAAGCAAGTAAATATTTTTCATAGACCACAGCATGGGCCGGTCCCTGCGCAATAATCATCAATGCGAGGAACACCACGACAATTAAACCAAGTCTGCGATACAAAACATGTTTCTGCGTCGGATCACACACCTGCATGTTCCAGACCAAGTGTTGATCCGGTGACATCCCCCTCCAATAGATAGAGGCGGATTCTATCACCACGGGTTGCCGGCGCACCGCTTTTTCTTAATCGATATAACCGCTCGGGAAGAAAAAGTGCCGGCAAAGGCCAGAGTTTCTTCTGAGTCAACCGCACGGAATACTCCCGGGTTGCAATCAATTCCCGGTATCCCGAACCGGGAACTGCGGCGGTTTTATGCAAAATAATTTCCTTTACAGGTTCGATCCCATTGCCTTCCCGGAAGTCATTCCAGGTTCCAATTTGAATGAATTTCGCACCATGGGTAAGCGCATCTTCCCAGGTTGCGGAGTATTTTTCGCCCTGACGTCTTGAAAAAACCCGGGCATTTCTTCCGCAACTCCCTCCAATGGCGCGGTCATCATACCCCGGCGTCACCACGCCCGACACAAATTGATTTTTATTTTTATGCATCGCCTGGGCGCTTTTTTCCCAAAAAGTTTCATCCGTATCATAATCCGAAAAATAAATAGCCACCGAAGGTGCCACGCTGGGCCAGTCCGGAAAATTAATACCTTTCATCTGAGGTTGATAATTTTGAATAAGCAAAATCTCCTGCCGGGAATTTTCCAAAATAGTATCCCACTCATTTGCATGAATAAAGTGATTTTCCATCTCAGTCCCGGGTCGGCCGCAATTCCGTGTCGTCAAAACCGGTTTTTCATCTATTTTCAAGTAAGCGCTGGAAACAAAATATTTTTCTTTGGCATAAGCCAGCATTGAGGATGCCTTTCCCACAACCCCCTGACGGTCTGTAATATTTTCCTGAAAAGGCGGAAAACAACAGGCATCATTAAAGCATAGTGCAATTTTAAAATCGAGTAATTCGGCGGTTTTAAAAAGCGTGGACAACTGTGTTTCATTATGCACATGGTCGCCGGGTGCGTCTGGACCGTACCAATCAACAATAAACGCCTGAACACCTGAAGCTTTTGCCAATAATACGTGGTATTCACACAAATCAGGATCTGCGGAATCATACACACCGATGACAGGCATATAAACCGATGCGATATCATGTTCGCCATTGGGAAGCTTATTGTTTGGATTATGAAAAAAACTTTTTTTATCTTGGTGAGGTTCAAAACTCCATCTGCCCCACCCTTCGGAAAAATCAGCTGTTTGATAGGATATAAAATAATGCGCGGCTAGTATTGGTTGGATATCCATAACAGTATGTCACCTCCTGGTCTGTACTGTCTGAGCATCGGCCTGTGACGATTCATCATTCTTGCGTCCACGACTGATTTGAATTAAAAACATAAGATTTCACGATGTTTTCAGATGTGTAAACAATCGTCAAGTCCACAGTCGTTGTTTGAGCAAACAACCCAAATTGATAATGCAAATACGTTGCGGTCCGGTCGCCCGAATCCAAACCAGTCCGATAGGGCTCACCTAATTTCGCTTCAATTTCAGTCCGCAGCGTCTGTCCAATAACGATGGTTTCCGCAAATGAACCGGGAAATGGTTTTCCCAACGTCACACAGCCACTCAGCAAAAACAGTACTAATCCGAGAATACTTAAGCGAATAAACCCTTTTTTCATATCCTGCCTTTCATAACAAAAAAATAAGAATAATAGTACACTATGTTATCTTATGGGGGTTTCACTGTCAAGATAAAGGCTTTCGATTGAATGAATTAGAAAGAATGTTACTCAAAACGGTCATGCGTGACACCACAAATAGGACAGACATCCGGCAGTGACGAACGAACGCAAATATAGCCGCAAACCTGTAATTACAGGAACAAATAAGATCCCTATCCCGGACATAGTCCGCGACGGACAAACGGCAAGAACAAAACAAACAGACATAACGATCTTCATTGACCAAAAGATTTTCCGACAAGGCATCCGTCATGTCAGCATCCAGGTTAAAAAAACAGCCGCGACGTTTGGCAGGCGTTTCCCGCAGGGCATTGACTGCTTCTTCGCGTAACCATTATTTCTTAAAAACTTCCCGTAATTGATCCGGCTTGTAACCGACAACAAAATGATTTTTATTCATGATCAGGGTGGGAAAACTTTTTGCCGGATTAACCTTGGCAATGTCTTCCAACGCCTTTGCTTTCTCTTGCGGGCTGAGTGTGTCAACGATGATTTCCCGGTGTTTAATCTTGTTTTCCTTCAAATAATTCCTTGTTTTTCTGCACCAACTACAGGTTGATAATGAATAAAATTTCAAAGCATCCATGGCGTCACCTTTCTTGAAGTGTGATTTCATTACACCGGCATTTAAACATCAATGAATTCCGGCTCCGGATTATTTTTCAGCCTGTTCCAACAAAACCTTAAAAGCCTTACTGGCTTCCCCGAAATAAAGGCTGGTATGCGGGAAAGGAATCTCAATGCCGGCATTGTCAAATGCGTTTTTCAGCCGCTTACGGTATTCACGTGCAACCTCCCACTGTTTAATCGGTCTGGTTTTTACACGCGCTTTAATCACGACAGCCGAATCGTCAAATTTGTCTACACCGAATATTTCAAGCGGCTCAAGAATCATTGATTTGTACTTTTCATCATCGAGCATAGTTCCGAGGACATCCGTCATAATCTTAGAAACCCGATCCACATCCTCTTTGTAGGCGACACCTATATCAAACACGTATGCCGACCATCCCAAGGTCATATTTGAAATCGTTGTAATCGATCCATTGGGGAAAATGTGCACCACACCGGAAAGATCACGCAACACGATGGTCCGAAGGTTGATTTCCTCAACCAATCCTCCGGTCCCGTTAATAATGGCAACATCACCCAGCCGGACTTGATTCTCAAGAATGATGAACAAACCGCTGATGAAATCCTTCACCAAACTTTGCGCACCAAAACTGATCCCAAGTCCCAAGACACCGGCGGTGGCCATTAAGGGTCCGATATTAATTCCCAATTGCGAAAGCACGATCATGATTGCCATGCTCCACAAAGCAATATAGAGGGTTTTTCGCATAACACTCACCAGTGTCATAATTCTCTTTTTCGTCTCTTCTTCATGGGCTGGTTTCTTATTCAGCTTAAGTCCGAAAAGAAGCCGTTTGGAAAGCAAATGCTCTAAGGCACGCAATAAAAATTTTAAAATAATATTCAATAAAAGAAATAACACCAATGTCAGTAAAATCCGCGGACCCGCCATTATTAAAAATTCCAAAAAATCCGCGGAGTATTTTGTCAAATCAAACTTAAATGTTTCCATTCATCGCTCTCCCTCATCCGTCTCTAAAGTAAACGGTTTTTTTTCGTTGAGTAAAAATAAATGCATGCTGTGACGTTCATCTTTGCTGCGAACCTGAAAATTGATTTCCCGACAGGGTTCTTGGACAGACAGGTTAAAATAAAATTTTCCCGTCGGCAAGGGTAAAATGGTTTCTTCGTCCGTTCCCGGCTTCAGATAAACATACAGTTTTTCCGGAGATGTTTTATCCACACCACCGTCTGTTGTTTCGTGAATCCTGTACATCCTAAAATCAATCTCAACACTTTGAGTCCGGTCTATTCTTACAGTATAATCTATTTTTCGCGCAAAAGGCGCGCTGCCCGAAACCGGCTGCAAAATGGGTCTGCGGGACAATTGGCGTCTTCTTTCTTCGCTCCCGGTCCGGACATAAATTTGTTTTTCCAGCTTGTTTTGCCGGACTGTTAAGCGATGTAAAAAACAGGTCTCCGGTTGATTGCTTTTCCGCATATAATCCACCAACATCATGTCCGACCATTCGGACATGATTTCTACGGCGGGTGTCTCCAAAGACAGTTTGGTGTCCTTGGCAACAAGCAGGGACGGAAGCAAACAACCTGCAAGCACAAAATACACTACTCGTTTTACCCAATCTGTATTCATGAATTGCCCCCTGTCTTACATCCGGCGGTCGCAAACATTCCGCATGCAACGTTTTTAGACATTGCTTAAAGAAATCAATGATTCGGAAATTTTCTCCAAAATTTCCTTTTCAAATGTTTTGCGCTGCCATTGACGTACACCCTGCAACGCTTTTTCAAGCCGGGCGGATCCTGCCAATTGTTCGAGACTTTGCATGGGCCATAATAAAGCCGGGTCCAGAGCGAGCCGTTCACCTTTGGCCATCCGCCATGACTTTAACGCTTTGAATCTGCCGTTATACTCATCGCTTTTTTTCCGGTAAACGTCTCCGTTTTTTTTTGACGGGAGCGGGACCGGAACCGCTTGTTTTCCTTTTTGCAAAGCCTGTTGCAGTGCTTTTTGTCTTTTTTGATGGAAAATGACGGCCATTCCTTTTGTTTTTTTTAGGTCGCTATCCGGTTTTTTTGCCAGCACCAAAAGGACATCATCTCCCAAAACCCGAAACGGTGTCCGGTCGATCTTCCGGCACAACCGGTCCCTAAATACAACCAGTTCTTTTAAAATTGCGCGCTGCTTTTCATTAAGATCTTTGCATCCTTTTACAGACCAAAACAACGCTTCCGCCGGGACCGCCGTATCTGCTTTAATTTTTTCCAAAAGCCGTTGCTCCTCTTCGACCCAGGAAATACGGCCGGCTTTTTTCAATTGTGAAGCAAGCACTTCATAAAGCGGCAACAACAAAGCCACGTCATTCGCTGCATAGTGAAGCGATTTTTTCAAAAGCGGACGCATTGTCCAATCCTGCCGTTGCAGCGTTTTGCTCTTGGTCAACGTGATTCCCATAAAATCAAGCAGCACATTGGACAGACCCCGCCTGGTCGAGCCGAGAAAATGCGCGGCGATTGCAGTATCAAAAATATTTTTAACTTTGAACCCATAGTCACGGTCCAATGCCCGCAAATCATTTTCGCAGGAATGAAAAATCTTTAAAATTTTCGCTTGCCGCAAAATTTTACCCAGTTCTGAAAGATCATGAACCGCAATCGGATCAACCAAATAAACCTGCGTCAAACTGGCAATTTGAATAAGACATATTCTTTCCGGGTAACGATGGTACCCATTGCTTTCCAAATCAAAAGCAATCGCCGATTGCTTGGCAAGCGTTCGGGAAACCTCATTCCAGCGTGTTTGTGAATCAATGTACTCAAATGCCTCGGTGTCGAAAACATCTTCCGGTTTAGGGGATATCGTGGGTACGTACATATTATGTCAACACGACTTGCATGCGCGTCGTGCCCGGAATTCTTTGAGCGGCAACGAAGCCCAGCGTTTGCCTTTTTCAACAAGATACGCCTCAAGTTCTTTAAGATCCGAAAAGAAAATATCATGATCCGTCGCGCTATTGACACCGTGGCACTCTGTATCTCCGCTTTCATCCCAGCCGTAATCCCGGCAAATTTGCGGACGCTCTTCGTACATCCCGCATTTAAAATCATCCTGTAAGTGCTTACATTTATTATTCACTTGCATATACCATTCTTTGTCCTCAATAAACAGGGCAATACTTTCGTGAGCAATGTACCATCGTAAGTGATCATAATCCTCGAGCGTCCTCGGCGTGTCGATCTGTAAGGCAAAATAGCGGCAGCATTGTCCCTGGCAGCTGATACAATCAAGTGCCGCTGATTTTTTTTTCACTTTGGTTATGGGCATGGTTTTCCTTTCTAGTTTAGATTAGAGAGCGCAAGTAGTGCCTCTTGACGAATCATCCGGTCTTCACTTCGGCTGAGCGCTTGAAGTTCGAAACGAACGGATACATCTCCGATATCCCCGAGTGCTTTAATCGCCGTGATACAAATATCCTTATCCCGGTCATGGGTGGCTTTTATCAAGGCGTCCAGAACGGCCTTTGAATCAAAAAAGGCCAATTCATCGCAAGCCAAACGGCGAATTTCAGAATCATGATTTTGTGTCGCCAGGATTAAGGCTGCTTCCGCCCGACTGCCTTTGACCCTCCCCAAGGCAATAACCGCTTCCCGGCGAACACGCTGATTTTTATCCTTAAGCTGTTTTTTAAGCAACCCGGCTGAGGGTCTGTGCTTCATGCGCCCGATGACTTTCACCGCTTCCTGACGAACACCCGGGTCGGAATCAAGCAGACATTTTTGGATTGCCGGCATAATTTTTTCAGGGCGAATATACCCTAAAGCTGTTAACGCGCCAATCCTTTTATATTTGTAAGGATCCCGCAAGGCTTTTTTAAGCGCGGGTACCGCCGGTTTTCCAATCATCGATAACCGCTCAATTGCCGCCTGACGGCGATGGTGTTCACCGGCCAATTCCCGGATAAGCTTTTTTATCTTCTGTTTTTGCGAATCACGCTCTGCCGTCGGCGTGAAATGCGGAATCAGTTGGTTGATAAGACTCTTTTTTTCTTCCTCTGTGACCGGGATATCACCTTTGCCACTCTGTTTTCCTTTACGAAAATAGCGTTCATAAAATTCATTGTGCTTATCATCGGTTTGCGTTCTCTGATAAGGGGTTGGTGCAACAGTAACTTGAAGAACCGGGGTTCTTTTGGGCACTTTACCGGACTGGGCTTGCGTGGCATTTTCCCATCGATCCGGATTTTCCAATTCATAGGCAGTGCGCCCCTTTTGCGTACGGGCTTCACCCTCCCCGACCCAAAGACTTATACAGGTAATCAATCCGAATATCATGATCGCAGCGTGATAAAAATCCACGGGCTTACGCCCGTGGTATTTTTGTCGGGAGATGTTCGCCTTCGGCGATATTTTTACTCGCTTCATCAATGGACTTACGTCCATCGTGTTCGCGCTAGCACGATAATTCCTATTATTTATTTTAAAAAACATGGCATTCCCTAATTCGCTTATTCGGTTTCTTCCGCTTTTACCGGCTCACGCGGGAGTTCGGGACTGAGAAACCAGGCATGGACCCAACCGGTGGCCGCACCAACCAAAGCGCCAATCACCCCGGCATAAAAAAGCACAACGCTCATCGCCGTGATTGACGGAAGATTTTCAGGTGCCTCGGATGTTGCAGCATGCGTGTTAACCGGACGCAAACAGCACAAACAGATAAGCAAAACAGCAAGCACCAGTACCCGTGATCGTTTTTTTTTCTGAATACCCAAAGCATGCAATAGTGACACAGCGTTTTCCTCCTTGCAGCTCCTCATCCTCTGCTGCTTTTTCCAACTAAACCCTTTATCACCTTATTTTCATCAAGTTGCAACAATTTTTCCAGGGAAATCGGAAGCGTCACACTCCAATTTTCATTTCCAACCGTACCCGGTCGATTAATCCGAAAATCCGAGGAATCCTTGCCGTCGAAAATATCCGTCAGTGTAAGCCAATCCTGCAATAATTGTATACTAAAAATAGACACCGCAGCATTGGCTTTGGCAATGGTTTTTTCAGCAAATTGGCGACTCACTCCAGCCGCCGGCTCACCCTCCATACCAATATGCTGCCAGAATTTTTTCTTTTCCGTCGCTGTTTCATTGAACATTCCAATAAAATCCTGAATCTGTTCCCGGGGCTTACCCATTATTGCGATAAATTGTTCCAACCCCCGCATCTCTTCTTTCCAAAAAATCCGCCCTTCTTTGGTGCGGGTCAAATCAAATAGTTGTGGAATAATATGATCCGCATCCACCCCCCGGTCTTGACATTTATAACGAAATCCCTTCTCGTCAACACTGCCGGCCTCGGATTCCCACCAGCCTTTTAAATCCACCATATCATGCGTGGAGATGACCGCAATTGCATTGACCCGATAGTCCTGATCTTCTTTGTACGCATCACCCTTGCCCCACCAACGTTGCCAACGCTGCACATCCATGCCAACAAGTCCATATTCACGCAGTGTGCGATAAGAACAATCCGGCACAGTCCCGAGGTCCTCGGCACAGGGAAGCATCGCTGTATTTTTCAGCATAACATCCAATAGTTTCTTGCCATGCGCTTCCCAAAGCGCTTCGCTTGCCGGATCAAATGCACCGTGGTGAATCGCCGGATCAATCGTCCATATTCTAAAAATACCCACAAAATGATCAATACGATAAAGTTGGTAAAAATATTCGGCATACTGGAGTTTTTGCACCAAATAATCATAGTGATTCTCCGAAATTTCCTCCCACTGATATGGCGGCATGCCCCAATTTTGACCATCGGCAAAATACATATCAGGCGGAGCCCCGGCACTTAAGTGCAGTTTAAAATAGCTTTGATTGGCCCACACATCCGCACTGTCCCGCGAGACAAGAAACGGTAAATCTCCCATCAAGAGAACATCTTTTGAATCTGCATAGTTTTTTATTGCTTTCATCTGCAAAAACAACTGCCATTGCAACCACTGATAAAAATCCAGCTGTTTTTTACCATCCGAATCCACCATGTCTATCTGAGCAGCATCGTACGTACGTCTGGACTCGGGCCACTCCCACCAGGCCTTTTCCTGATGACATCCCTTATAATATGTAAAAAGCGCATAGGGTTCCAACCACGCCTGATTTTTCTCTTTGTACGTGATAAAATCAGCTGCCGGATTTTGGGTATACGCTTTATAAATTTCATACAGCAAGGCTATCTTTTCACCCTTAACAGCGTAGTTGACACGGGGTAAACCTGCTGGAAAATTTTTTGTCAAATTATCCAATTTATCCTGAAACAGGTCGAGTTGAACATCCGACAAGGATGGAAGGTTCAAATACATGGGATCAAGTGCAAACATACTGCGCGCGTCATAGGGTGTAAAATTATATCCAGTATCATTTATGGGCAGCAATTGGATAATTGAAATATCCGTTTTCCGGCACCAATCAACCAACAATTTCAAGTCCGGGAATTCCCCAATTCCCAAACTATTATTAGAATAGAGGGAAAAAAGCGGGACTGCCACCCCGGCCCGTCTTTTCAAGCCTATTTTTTTCCAATGGTCTTTCGAGGGTGTTTCCAGCATCCATTGGTAAGTATCCTGATCAAGTGAATTTGACATAAGAACTCCTTTTAATAATTTGCATCCATGATGACTGGATATTATACATAATCTTACTTCAAAAAAGAGAGAAAAAATCATCCGATCGAATGCTTTTTTCTTCATGCAAAACTTTAAGCCTGTCGCCAATCACGCTTTAAAAACCGATCTTTTAAACGTTTTCTAGAATCTACTTTAACTTCTTGACATCCCCAGGGTTCTGTGAAAAAATTGCCGGAAATTAATGCGGAGGAATTGTTTGTGAAGATTTCATTGTCCTGGCTCTCGGAATTTGTTTCCATAAAAGACATCACACCAACAGAACTTGCACACCGTCTTACTATGAGTGGTTTGGAAGTTTCAGGTATTGACGATCAGTCACAGGGATTTGAAAATGTCGTTATTGGCAAACTTATTAGTATTGCACCCCATCCCAATGCGGACAAACTAAGCCTGACTGAAGTCGAAACAGCAAACGGTATTTTTCGTATTGTCTGCGGTGCGAAAAACATCTCTCCGGGCATCATCGTACCGGTTGCGCTGGTGGGTGCCGAGCTGCCAAACGGGCTCATCATTAAACAAGCTAAAATCCGGGGCGAAGAATCCAATGGCATGATCTGCTCCGAATCTGAATTAGGCTTGGCGGAATCAAGCGAAGGCATCATGCATCTTCCGGCCGAGACTCCCCTGGATGCCTCCATCACTGAATTACTCAAGAGCAATGACACTGTCCTGGATATCGAGGTCACCCCGAATCGTTCAGACTGTCTCTCGCATTTTGGAATTGCCCGGCATCTTTCCGCGATTTTAGACCGGCCTTTGCGCCTGCCGCCGATCTCACTGTGTGAAAACAATACATATGCCAGTTCAACCATGAAAGTTACGGTCGAATCCAACTCCGGCTGTTATCGCTATTGTGCCAGAATTATTACCGACGTGACCGTAGCGCCTTCGCCTTTATGGATGCAGCGGCGTTTAGAAAACGTCGGAATTCGTCCGGTCAACAATATCGTGGATGTTACCAACTATTTGTTGATGGAGCTCGGGCATCCTCTGCATGCTTTTGATTTGGAAAAAATTTCCGGAAATACAATCATCCCCCGCAAAGCCCGTGCACATGAAAAAATAAAAACATTGGACGGGGTTGTTCGTGAATTGTTGACGGATGATCTCGTGATTGCGGACGCCAAGCAGCCGATCGCTCTGGCCGGTGTGATGGGAGGACAAGAGACCGAAGTTACCCAACAGACCCATCAGATACTCCTGGAGTCAGCCTGGTTCGACAGCAGTATTGTGCGGAAAATGAGCCGCCGTACCGGATGTGTCTCTGAGTCATCGTATCGCTTTGAGCGCGGTACAGACCCTGAAAACGGCCTCTTGCTGGCCATTGACCGTGCCGCCCAGCTCATTGCGGAATTTTCCGGCGGTCATTTGCAAAAAGGGATCGTTGATGATTACCCCGCGAAAATAAAAATTCGTACCGTACCGTTGACCCTTGCCCGTGTCTCAAAAGTGCTGGGAATGCAGATCGAAAGCAAGCAGGCTATCAGCGCACTTTCCCGCCTCGGTTTTTTAACCGAACCGGGTCAGGTTCCCGGAACGTATACCATACGCATTCCCAGTTTTCGGCATGATGTAACCATTGAAGAAGACCTCATTGAAGAAATTGCGGAAGTCATCGGCTATGATAAAATCCCTGTTTCCAACCCCTGTATGCCGCTTAAATGTTCTGTGCCTGATCCTAAACGTGATTTTTTACAAACCTGCCGCGATTTGGCGGTGACCGCCGGATTAACCGAGACGGTCCAGTACAGTTTTCATTCACCCTCACATTTTGACTGGCTGCGGTTACCGGATAATCATCCGTGGCGTAAAACCGTCACTTTAAAAAATCCCATCAGCGAGGCGCGGTCACGTATGCGTCCTGCACTTCTTCCCGGCCTGATTGAAACGGTTTGTCATAATCAGCGTAGAGGCCAAGAACGAATTTTCCTATTTGAAACCGGCGCGGTATTTATTCCCAATGACAATGGCCCTTTGCCGCACGAGCCTAAACATCTGGCTGTGGCAATGACCGGTCCGCGCCACCCCATGCACTGGCAATTGGGTAAAAAACGCATTCCAGCTGATTTTTATGATCTCAAAGGCATCTTGGAATCACTTTTCACTCAACTATATATGAAGGCCAAGCTCCGTTTGCGTGCCGAAAAGCTTCCCTTTTTACACCCCATGATCAGTTTTACACTGCATGCTCCAGACGGCAATCAGTTAGGCTGGGCCGGCGCGTTGCATCCTGAAGCACAGAAACACTATAAGCTTAAAGATACGTTGTTCATTGCGGAGTTGGATCTCGAGGCCCTCTTCCCCTGGTGGAATAAAAAACCATCTTTGCAGCGTCATTCCCGATTTCCGGTTGTAAAGCGGGATATTGCACTTGCTGTTTCTGATTCCACACAAGCAGGCGACGTGATCAAAGCTATTTATAATGTCGGGCGTGATCTTGTACGTGACGTTGTCCCTTTTGATCTCTATACCGGTGAAGGCCTTCCCGAAGGAAGCAAAAGCCTGGCTTTTTCTCTCACTATGCAATCATTTGAAAAAACCCTGCAAGATGAGGAAGTCAATCAAAAACAGTCCGAGATTGTTGCCCACCTGCAAAAAAAATTCAAAGCGCAGCAACGATAATGCCGGAGGAATGTTAGCATGTCGACTCATGAATGGACACAATTGGTCCAGCGCGTTGATGGTCTTATCAACGAATTAAAAAAAGCCCGAAACGAGGCCGCTCAGTGGCGGACCCGAGCCATTGAATTGGAACGTCTCAAAGATCACAGCAACCACGACACCACGCTGCATGCCCAGGCCAAAGACCGGGAACTGGAAAAATACCGCAAAGAAAGAAAGAAAATGCTTGCCATGGTGAGCAAACTGATAGCAGAATTAGATGCGGCACAAAATTCAATTTCGGAGCAGGAAGCCAATGGCTGAGGAACGCAAAGCAATTAAAGTCAATATTTTTGGGAGCGAGTACTCGATTCGGGGCGAAGCTGACGAATCCTATATACAATCCCTGGCTGCTTATCTCGATGAACGCATGAAGGAAATCGCCCAAAGCACACATTTAACCAGTCCGCTTAAAATCAGCATTCTGGCCGGCATCAATCTGGCTGATGAGATTTTCCGGTTGCGCGAACATTCACAGGGTGTTGGCGGCAAAACCAGCCGTGCGTTGGCTGACGAGTCTCATTTGGCAAAATCAATCGCACCGGAAGCCATTGCCGCCCTGGCACGACACATCCAGTCCGCATTGGAGCAGGAATAGTCCTTCCCCATCCCGACACGATTCCAAATTTAATGACCCGCCGGTATTTATATCTTTTTTTAAATTTGGTGACCAACCAGATCCGGTTTGTCTGTTTGCCCGGAGTGTAGACGTGCAGGATGTTTGATTTTGCTGTGCACGATGCGCGACCCATTTTCACTGTTTTTTTTAGTGTGTGTACTTTGGCTGTCAACCTTTGTCGTGCCGGATATTTTGGTCAATTTGGCAAAATGCCGCACAACACCAACAGCCAGCACTGTCGGCAATACAAAACTTCCGGGCATAAACAGAATAACCGCTAAACTCATTTTAAATATTTTTTTCAAAATAATGATTACCTTTCTTTCGCGACCTGCCGGCACTTCCATGCATAAACACCCATAGGCTTAAATACATGCTATATAATTTATCCGCCCATACTTAACATCCCGACCGGATATACCAGTAACGGGATTTTCCTGTTTGTCTAAAGTCCCACTGGAAAAAAACCAGCAAAACCAATACCAGCTAAATTACAGAAGCGCACTGTTTTCTATTCACCCGGAGTTCTGATTTTCAAAGAAAAACCGAAACTGTATCCGCACGCCAGAGCCGGATTTGACGATACTGCTCCCTGCTGTTCACCTAAACTCGCGGTGCGTCCTGCATCCGGCATTCGCCGGACAATTTTTTTCTTTAAAAACCAGAACTCCGGGCGAGCCGGTTAGCTGCTATTTAATTAGTCGATCCTGCAAACAAAACAGACCTGTGGGTATTGTTGAACGAATATGCTGCAGGGGTATGGCCTGATAGACTTATTTAGCGGCTAGCAGTTCATTATAGGCGGTTATTTCCATGTCCCCGTAATATCAAAAAGGCCCCTTTGCAGCATATTCGTTCAACAATGCGCACAGGTCTCCACCGATAGTAGGGAATGGTCGCGACCATTCCCTACTCAAACGATTAATCGCTAAAAAAGTGGTCAACGAGGGCGAGGTATCACCGTATCATCCGAATCCCGGCAGCGTACTTGCTCAATCGTTTGCCCAGGCTTCATCGGGAAATGAATTCCAATTTGACTTTTTCAGGATCGGCGATTTAATTAAACAAAAATATATTAAGAACAAAAGAAATGTCGTTCAATTGCTTGAGGTGGGGTTGCCGGATCAATCCAGTGCATTCTTTTTTCAGCTTTGAACCATGTCAACTGGCGTTTAATATACCGGCGGGTGTCACGTTTGATGAATTCCACCGCCTTTTCGTAGGTGTATTCCCCCAAGATATGTTTTATTAAATGCGAATATCCCAATGCCTGCATGGCCGGTGTTTCAGGCGAGATCCCTTTTCCCAACAATTGCCGGACCTCATCCAACCATCCTAAGTCCAACCAACGCTCAATTCGCTGTTCAGCCCGCTGGTACAGCATATCACGCGGGACATCCATTCCCAGCCAAAGTGCGGATTTGTTTTCAGTTGTAGTTGCTTGTTGCTTGATTTTTGATGCCGGCAACCCTGAAAGATGCTGGATTTCCAAAGCACGAATCACGCGCAATTGGTCCGAAGGATGAAGCCGGATGGCTGATTCCGGATCAACTTTAACCAGCATGGCATATAAATAAGCATTCCCTTCATTTTTCGCCGTTTGTTTCATTTTTTTTCGAAAGGTCGCGTCCGCCGGCGGCAAAGATGCCAACCCATCAATCAGCGCGCGTATCCACAAACCAGTGCCGCCGACCACTAAACAAATTTTTCCGGAAACATGAATGGTGTGCATTATTTTTTCCGCCGCATTGGAAAATTGGTCGGCGGTCATGATTTTTTCAGGTTCTATCCTGGATACCATATAATGTTTAACCGCTGACAATTGTTCACCACTGGGTTTTCCGGTCCCGATATCCAGCTGTCGATAAATTTGGCGGGAATCAGCGGAAATAACTTCACTTTCCAGATGCTTACTCAATTGAATTGCAAAATCAGTCTTTCCGGAAGCTGTGGGACCGGCGATCACAATAATCCTGGGATTACTTTTTCCGGACCCCGGCAACTGCACTGCCATCAGGCATAATCCCGTTTGAATATTTTATCCAATTCATTCCATTTAAGTCTGAATAGAAAAGGTCGGCCGTGCGGACACGTCGGGAGTCCGGGCAATGCCAATGCCTGAGAAACCAGATGATGCATGGTCTCTGCTTGCATACGTTCACCGGCTTTCACAGCTGCTTTGCAGGCCATCTGATGCAGTGTTTTTTCCCGCAGTGACTCCCGGGACTGCTTCCGGCCGGTCTCCAGGATTCCATCCAGCACTTCTTTCACCAGTTTGATCAAATTCGCTGCCGGAAGAGCTGCCGGCTGGGTCTGAATGGTAAACGTATTTTTACCAAATACACTGATTTCCAAACCCAACTCACTAAAAAAATCCAAATAATTTTCTAAAATCGCGGTTTGGGATGCTGAGCATTCAAAGGTAAGCGGCAAGAGCAGACTTTGCCGGGGAAAAACACTATCAGCTTCCAAAAACTTTTCATACAAAATCCGTTCATGCGCAGCATGCTGATCAATCAGCATAAACCCTACTTGATCTTGGGCTGCGATATATGTTTTTCCGACTTGGCCGATGATCCGCAGCTCTTGGGAATCATCTCCCGGCGAGGGTTCTTTATGTGTTTTTTCCGGCAACTTGGTAAAATCATCCCCCTGTGTTTTGGGATGGCGATGCAGGTAGGTTGCCACAGATTCTTTGACCTTGCCGGCAGACCACCCCAATTTCAACGATTCATTCGTATGAGAATACCGCGATGAGTGCGCCGGGCCGGTTTCATTGACCAGATCCAGGACACGTCCTCCGGAAAGGTCACCGGTTTTTAATTTTTCCCGCAGCGTACGGTAGACAAAATCATGGATCGCTTTTTCATCGCGCAGCCGCACTTCGCGTTTTGCCGGATGAACATTCACATCCACCAAATGTCCGGGCATTTCAAAAAAAAGAAACGTTACAGGAAAACGCCCTTCAGGTATCAAAGTCCGATACGCCTGGATGACCGCATGCGCAATTCCCCGGTGATCAACCGGGCGTTGATTTATAAAAAAGCGCATTCCCTGACGCGTATTTTTATGGTCTCCGACTCCGCCGATACTGCCCCGCATCCAGATACCACCGGCTTCACCCTCAATGTCCAGCATTTCGCGGGGTAAACTTTTTCCATAAACAGCATAGAGTCGCTCTTGCATCTTTTTTGTTTTCGGACAATGAAACAGCTCTCGCTGGTCCACCAAAAGACGAAAGCGAATTTCCGGGTTGGCCAATGCTGCCAGTTCTACGGCTTGGATCGCATGGGTTTGTTCGGTGTTTTTTGATTTCATAAAATGTTTTCTTGCCGGTGTATTAAAAAACAGGTCCTGCACGATTAAATCAGTCCCCACCGTACAGGCAACTGGTTTTTCCAGGATGACGCACCCGCCTTCCAAGTTTAACTGGAGACCGATCTCCTGAAGCCGGGTGCTGGTTTTCATTTCAATTCGCGACACCGATGCAATGGATGGCAATGCTTCACCGCGAAATCCAAATGTATTGATTTTTTCCAGATCCTGCGCAGCTTTTATCTTGCTGGTGGCATGACGTGAAAAGGCAAGGACGGCGTCCTCCGGTACCATGCCATCCCCGTCATCTGTAACCCGGATCATTTTCATCCCCGCCTCTTTGAGTTCGACGGTAATGATTTCGGCTTTCGCATCCACCGCATTTTCCACGAGTTCTTTCACCACGGACGCAGGACGCTCAACCACCTCCCCGGCAGCAATAAGGTTGGCAACTTCACTGGAGAGTAATGAAATTTTAGTACTGATATCTTGTGATGCCATCATTTTCTTCCTTCCATTGTTATTGCTTAATGCCGATATTGCACCGGCGGCGGCGGCGGCGGTGGTTGGTAGTGCTGATAGTGATGATATTGTACCGGCGGCGGTGGTGGTTGATGGTGCTGGTAATGATAGTATTGCACCGGCGGCGGTTGGTAGGGCCGGTAATGCATCGGTGGTTGTGACGGTCTATTTCGATAAACCGGCAAGCGGCCTTTGGAATTGAAATGGGTATCATCTCCGGCTTGAGATACATCCACAACAAACAACGCAGCTTCCCTTTTTTGAAAAATAGTATCGCGTATATCCCGGCAATTTTCCGCCAATGCCGGGTCCAGAGCTGCCGCCTGCGCCATTGCCCTGTCCCCTCTGTCATCCTGACCCGCCCAATAGCAGGTCATGCCAAGATTGTAATACAACCAGGGATTTTTATCATCATACGAAATGGCTGCCACGCGTTTTTTAAGCGCAAGTGCATAATGCTTCGTGGCTGTCAGGACATTGGCATAAAGGGTCAGGATTTCTTCATCATCCCGCTGCTTACGATATGCCGCTTCCACAGAGTAGAGTGCCTGCGCATACAACCCTATTTCCAAAAGTGCACCGGCATGCAAGCGAAGTAACTGCGCGTTTCCCGGAAGATAGTCCAGGGCTTTTTTGAATTCTTTGGCGGCTTCCATATAATTTTCCTGATTCATGAATTGATTCCCAAAATCACTATGCGCGGTGGCACGATGGTAATTTTGTTCATCCTTTTCCAAAATCCCAATTTGGGTGATCCCGAGTAAAAGCAGCCAGACGGTAACCGGCAGTATGATGGTTTGCCATTGCTGTTGCCGCAGTCGCACAAAAAATGAATTCAACGCGACTCCTGAAAAAAGAAAAAATACCGGCATAATTGCAAAGCGGTTTTCAGAAGAAACGACCGTCCCCACATTAGTGAGCAGTACCACGAAAAAAAGTCCGTACCAGGGCAGCAATTGTTTCCAGCGCCGACGCATCCAAAGCATCCCGATTACACCCAAGGGAAATACCACAGCAAAAGAAACCCAAGGCCACCGCAAAACGCCCACACGCTCGCGTACACTATAATAATTCAGACTGGTGGTATATTCGTAGTGATTGAAAAACATCAATAATTTATCCACTATGATCTTTTTCCAATGATCTTTGTCGGACATAATCTCCCGCCAGGTCTGCCAAAACCAAAACCGATTTGATTCTCCATACGTCATGGGTCGATTCGTCATCTGTTCCGCCCGTTCTTTAAAATACGGAATCTTTTTTTTTGCTGAAAATTTCATAGGGTCCAAGGGTTTATGAAAACCCGTGGCTTGCCGTGCATTCCCAAGATAAAAATTCACACCCCCTTGCCCCGTAGTGAGCATGAGCTCGTTAAGTATGCTGTAATTCCGTATGGTTGCAGGTGAAATCATGACGAGCATACTGCCCAACAGCAAAACACTTTTGAAAACTTGTTTGCGCCATTGACTCTGCGCAGCGTGATGCAAACCTATCCAGACCACCAAGGGAAAAACCATCCAAATACTCGCCGGTCGCGTCAGTACCGCCATCCCCAGCAAAGCTCCCGGCAAACACCAGACCCATGGCGATGTTTGGCGCAATGCCCAATAGGCGGATGCCAGCACCAATAGCATAAACAAGTGAATCAGCGAGACGGCCAGCAATGTTCCGGCATAAAAAAGTCCCATTCCGTAAAACGCATTCAAGCCTGCCGCAATCAGGGCTACCGGACGGTTAAACAGGTGCTTGCCCAGCAAGAATAAAACAACACTGGAAAATACACCCATTACCATTTGAACAACAATAACCGCCAAAGGTTGAATCCCTGCCAACCGGTAAACCAGGGCGATTAAAAAGGAGTAAAAGGGCGAATCGGTATACACGCCGGTTCCTAAAATTTCCCCTCCGAGAATGGATTTTGCCCATTGGTGATAATGATCTGAAGTGCCGATCGGCTGAAAAAAAAGATCATTTGAAAAGACCTGCCGAAAAAAGAAGAGTTGAACCGCCAAACTCACAAACACCACGGCACCCAGCAGCCAAATATCCCTGCGGCCAACTTGTGGTTTCATTCGCGATAAAAACTGTATCATTCTATTTTCTAACATTAAACCATTCCCTGCCGGTTACCAGTGATAGGAAATTTCCACGCGCCCACCGCCGGGTAGCCAGGCAACCGAAACGCCCATGGCGTCTTGCCGGTCGACCAAGTAACCTTCATTTCCTGTAATATAAATTTGTTCTTCAAAATAGGAGGTCAGGATTGTGGCCGCAGCCCAGGCAGTAAAAAAACCGCCGGCTTCCCACCAGTTTTGATTAATGGCCTGACCAACACCGGGAACCATTGATGCCATACCGGTCCACATCGCAGCGGTCCGGTCGTGGTTTTGGGCATACTGTTTGTTCGTGGCATGCAGCATGGCGTAAGTCATGATGCCGTTACGGAGTAATAGTGAAGAAAAATAAAGCGGCATAAACGATTCAGCACCGGTTTGCTTCTTCCGGGTAAATTCCAGTTGGCGGACTGTTCCAAATGACACGGTGGCGGCCAGGAGCAGCAAACTGCCTTGAAGATAATCCTGATTGATCATCTGCCCGGCACCGGGGAGCAAAGAGGCGGCACCAATCCAATAGGCCTCTTGATCCTCGCGTCCCCGGTCCATCGCAGTCAGCATGGCTTCACAGGTTGCATAGCGCTTGAGTAAAAAAAACGTCCCTTCGTGCAACAGACGCAAGTCCTGCATCTGTTCCTGCAAAAAGCTTTCTTGATCCACCGACGGAAAGTGATCTCCCTCACCATAAAACCCACTCTCTGCGTATGCGTGGTTTCCGGCACTTGCCGAAAAGGTGATGAAGATAACCGCAAACAACAGTATGTGTTTATAAAATCGCATGTTCATCTCCTGATGACGATGTCACGAAGGGATTATTGATTTTCTCAAAACCAATGGTGGTTTCAGGACCATGACCTGGTAAAACCCGGACAGTATCCGGCAACTTAAATAATTTTTTCTGAATACTGTCGATAATCCGCGCAGCGTCTCCCCCCGGTAAATCCGTACGCCCGATGGATCGTGCAAATAATGTATCACCGGAAAACAGCAAATCGCCGTGATGCAGGCAAATTGACCCGGGTGAATGCCCCGGCGTCTCGATGACGGAAAAAACCGTCTCGCCCAGCGTAATCGCGTCTCCCGCTTGCAGATAACGGTCCGCCGGTGGAGAGATAATTTCCAAACCCAATCCTTTTGAAAGATTCGCAGAGGCATCTGTAAGCATTTTTTTATCTGCATAATGGATCATCAATGCCGCAGCTGTTTTCATTTTAAAAAATGCATTGGCTCCAATATGATCGGCATGCCCGTGTGTATTAATGATTGCCGTCAGATGAAGTCCCACCGCTTGCAAAACATCCCAAAGCTGCGGATCATCACCACCCGGATCAACAATCAGGGCCTGCCGGGAATCGGTTTCCCAACAAAGATAACAGTTGGTGGCAAGCAGCCCTACTTCAAACGCCCGTATTTGCAAGGCTCCCATTACGTCCCAAAACTCCGCACAGCATCTTCCACTGCATCAAATGTGGAAAGGACATTAAAAAATTCGAGCAGTTTGAAAATATCATCTACTTCCGGTGTCAGACAGGCTAATTTCAGATCACCGCCCTGACGGCGAAGCTCCTTGAGCTCACCAATAAAAATACCCCAACCGGCACTGCTGATATAATCCACCCGGCTCAAATCCATAATCACTTTGAATTGCTTTTTGGCGATCACATCCTCCAGCGCCCGGCTGACCGAACGGGACGTATCCGTGTCAATCAACCCGGTAACACGAATAATGGCAATCTCTAAATTGGCGCCTTCGTAATCAATATTAATTTGAACACCGTGATCCATTGTTTCCCCCCTTCAAAACTGCTTTGTGCCTTATTGTTGTTCCGCCTCGATGGCCGATTGCATGTTTAGTTTCCGTAAATTTTCATACTCTATTACCAGGGTGTTTAAAATAGTTGTCTGCTCCGAAGCTTCATTTCCCATCCCGGACAGCATGTGTGTGCATTCCTGCAGTACGTTATCCAGCCGCTCCAGGAGCTTATTCATGAGGTGGCTGTCATTGCTGGACTCAACGGTAATGTCCTTGATACGCCCCACAACTTTGTCCATCGCTTTGACCTCGTTGACGATATGCATAAACGTATCTCCGACGGCATAGACCACTTTAATATTTTCTTCAAGTTTATTGGTATTGTGCATGGCATTGATCGCATTGGCGGTACGTATTTCAATCTCGCGAATCATCCCGCCGATTTCCTCAGTCGCTTTTTTCGATGATTCCGACAGTGTTCGGATCTCGTTGGCCACAACGGAAAAACCTTTCCCCGCTTCACCGGCACGCGCCGCCTCAATACCGGCATTCAAGGACAGCAGTTCCGTGCGACGGCTAATCGCCGCGATGGTCGTGATGAATTGACTCACATGGCGCGACATTTCATTGAGTTCCTGAATAATTTGAGTGGATGAACCCATGGTACTTTTTAATTCACTGATCGCCCGTATTTCATGACCCACACTTTTAATCCCGCCACTCGCGGTTTTGCTGGTCGCCGAGGTATCCTCCGCCATCTCCACGGCTGACAAATTCACTTTTTCCGCAGCAATTGCCAACGCACGATTAATCTTTATAATTTTTTTAAGTTGATCCAATGCCGTCGCCACTTTGTCCTGGAGTACCGAATATTTTTCCAACACTGCGCATAGGGGGCGGGTGGTCTTGGGAGAAAGTGCTTTTAGCGGCTGCATCTCTGCTGTCATCTTGTGTGAAGATAAAGCGCTTTTTTCCAGTTGATCCATTTTTTCAGATATAAGCGTGAGTTCCTGCTCAAAAGCCATCAAAACATCGTCCTTGGCCGGACCGCCTATACGTCTTCCCATAAGGGTATTTTTAATTAAATATGAAAGGTCGGCAAATATTTTATTTATAATAATATAATGTAAAAAAATTGTAGTTATCGAACTGATCAATAAAACACATAAAATCAATAAGAAAATATGAATCTTATCAAAAAACCGGAGCGAAAGGAGTGCCGTCATACATCCCATTGCCATCCCGGAAACGACAGATCCCCAAATTTTAATATTAGATAGTGGCATGATATTCATAACAACCAAAGTCTACCATATTATTATTCCGGAAACCGCTCATTTTTCACCTTTTTAGCCTGGCACGGCGCTATTCCATCGTATGATAAACTTCACTTTAGGCCAGAATTGCCTCCGCCTCTCATTGGCACAATTTTTTAGTCACAACTCGGAACAGCTGATTTTGTCCAATCAGGCAGGGGGATGATCCAACAAATCCTGTATTCCTGGAAAAGGTGATAGAATCCGTTCAAATACACCAAGCGATTTGGCAATCACCAATCCATAATTAGCGATCGGGACACCCGCTTCCTGCGCCCGTAAAATCCTGGTCAGAACTTCCCTGCGATTGGTCATGCAGGCACCACAGTGAATGATCAGTCGATAAGAAGATAAGTCTGCTGGAAAATCATGACCCGCTTCATGCTCAAATAAAAGATCACCACCCACATATTGCATCAGCCATCTGGGTATTTTCACACGTCCGATATCCTCACCGATCGGATGATGGCTGCAAGATTCCAGAATTAAAATGCGGTCGCCGGGTTTCAGGTGATCAATTGTCTGCGTCCCTTTCACAAACGTTTCCAAGTCCCCTTTCCATCGCGCAAAAAGAACGGAAAATCCAGTCAAGGGAACCGAGGCCGGAACATCTGCATTGACCTTCAAGATCGCTTGCGAATCGGTGATAACAAGTTGCGGCGGATGTTTAAGATTATCTAAAAGATCCAACAACTCACGTTCCTTCACCACCAGCGCTTTGGCATCACAATCCAGTACTTCACGAATCACTTGTACTTGCGGGAGAATTAATCGTCCTTTGGGCGCTTCAAGATCTACCGGCACAACCATAATCACCGTATCACCCGGGCCGATAAGGTCCGCAACAATCGGGAGGTCATTGAAAAAAGATTCCGGTGCATGATCCACAATGGCTTTGCGCAAAATATCAATACCTGTACCGGTTTTCGCAGAAACCAAAACCGGGGTTTCATTATTTTCCAGGGACTTTCCGACCAGATCCGAAGCCGGGGATCCCAGATCAGATTTATTGATGACAACAATAAAAGGTATTTTTCTTTGTTTCAATTGTTGAATGACTTTGTGTTCGGGCTGGCCCCATTGTGTATCCAATACGACAAATGCCATATCCACGCGATCCATGGCTGCCATTGTTTTTTCAATACGCTTGTTACCGAGCGATCCGGTATCATCCAAGCCTGCCGTGTCTAAAAAAATCACCGGACCAATCGGTTTGAGTTCAATGGGTTTGCTGACAACATCGGTTGTGGTGCCGGGTATCTCCGATACAATTGCAACGTCCTGGCCGGTGACGGCATTTAAAAGTGTCGACTTCCCGACATTCCTTCTTCCGAAAATGCCGATGTGCATCCGCATGCCTTGGGGGGTATCCTGCATTTTACGTGTCCTTTCAAGAGATGACGATATCCGATATGATACGGCATCCTGTCCAAAAAAGAAATTCCAAACTCCCCGAACACCTATTTAGCCATTTTAAGCATAAATAATTACGATAAAAAGCCTGTTTTAAAAGCAAAAGAGAGCACACCGACATTTTTGTAATATATTATTGATAATTTACTAAATAGTATTATCGGCGTTTTGTCAATACGTCTGACTTTTTGCGCTCCGGCGCCAGCGGTCAAACAAATCCACGCAAGCATCGCGCAAGATATGCTTCGTAATTTTCATCGGACTTCCCGAGAGTGCCAGCATTTTAGAATTGGAAATACGCAACTCGCGAAAACCGGATTTTTCTGCATCCGCAATCCCCGCACCATAAACAATGCGCGAAATTCCCGCCCAGTGACACGCGCTAAAACACATCGGACACGGTTCGCACGTCGAGTAAATTGTCGTGCCCGGCAAATGAACCGTTTGAAGTTTCTTGCACACCTTGCGAATTACTTCAACCTCGGCATGTGCTGTAATATCCTTATTTTTCCATACTTTATTGTGACTTCGCGCCAGGACCACCCCGTCTTTTACAATACAGGCACCAAAGGGTGTTTGGCCTTTTTCAATACCCGCGATCGCACTTTTGATCGCCTGTTGCATAAACACAAAATCATCTGATTGATTATTCATGTTCCTTTTTCCCTTTCCGAATCGTGCCCAGTGCATTAACCGCTTCCGGCGTAATGAGTGCCTCACACGCTTCCAACGAAAGCCTGGTTATTTTGTGAGCAGCTGTTATAAAATCACAATTGTTGTCTTGCATGTGTTTCGCAACCTCGGTCGCTTTGTGATATCCCACCACCGGAACCAAAACCGTTGCAATGGCCCGGCTGCGAATCGCATGTCCACGGCATTGCTCTTCATCAGCCGTAATTCCCTTCACACATTTTTCCGCCATGAGAAAATTCGCATTCCCTAATATTACCAGCGACTCTATCATATCCAGCGCGACCAATGGAAGAAAAGCATTTAGTTCCATTTGGCCGGATCCCAGTGCCCAGGCAACAGCATGCTCATGCCCGGAAACCTGGATGGCAACTTGCGTGATCATTTCCGCCATCACCGGATTAATTTTGTTCGGCATAATTGACGAGCCGCTCTGGACTGCCGGTAAATGAATTTCCCCGATCCCTCCATCCGGCCCCATTGCCATCATTCTCAAATCTCCGGAGATTTTCATTAAATTCATTGCATGGGTTTTTAGCATGCCCATGACTTCAACCAGAGCATCCTGATTCTGGGTCGCCTCTAATAAATTTTCAGCTCTTGATAGCGGTAAATCAGTTATGACTCGCAATTCATCAGCTACTCTAAAAACATAGTCCTGCGGAGCCCCCATTCCCGTCCCTATGGCTGTTCCACCCAGATTAATAACCCGAATTCTCTCAGTGCACTTAAAAATCCGCCATCGATCCCGGCTCAAAACTTCAGCCCAGGCACCAAAACTCCTTCCCAGCGTCATGGGAACTGCATCCATAAGCTCAGTCCGGGCAATTTTGATACATTTTGCGAATTCTTTTTCCTTCTCCTGAAAGGATTCCTGTAAAATCGTTATATTTTGTTCTAATTTCTTCAATAGTCTAAAAACAGCTATTCTAAGAGCTGTTGGATAGGTGTCGTTTGTGGATTGATGTAAATTAACATGCTCCAAAGGATCACACTTTCTATAATCACCCTTTTGATGTTTCATTATTTCAAGCGCACGATTTGCGACTACTTCACACATATTTAAATTCGTACTCGTTCCGGCACCACCTTGATAGGCGTCTACAATAATGCTTGAAATCAAATCATTTTCCTCAATTTCCCGACATGCTTTTTCGATCGCCTCAGAGATATGCCTATCCAGGTAACCAAGCTTATTGTTTGTTACTGCACAAGCCCGCTTTACATTTGCAAATGCAATAATGAGCTCTCGGGGGATTTTTCTGCCTGAGATACTAAAATTCTCAAAAGCGCGTGCAGTGTGAATTCCCCAATACTCATCCCCGGGAATTTCCCGAACTCCTAAAATATCCTTCTCTATTCGACTTTCCGTCCCCATAATAACATACCGCCTTTCATCATTTGCTGAAACACCACTTTATTCGTATCTTGTTTAGCACGAACTATGATATATAAATACTGTTATTACAATAATTTATTTAAATACATAAACAATAGTATTGTCGGCTAGGATGGTGTCTCCAACGCTTCTTTTACTCCTTAAATATCATTATGCCTTGTTGCATGACAAATACCCATAAATCATATTTTTAATTCAATTGCTTATATTTCTGTTCAGATATATACCCCACAACTCACAAAACCAATAATGACAATTCTTTGTATAGGATTTAAAAAAATGTACAATCCATTAAGAAGCAATGTACTATCCATTCCTGAATTTTGCTGTTTTTATACGGAACACATCTTCAACAAGAATTGTCCTTATTTTATAAATACAATAAACATATAAAAACACTATGTTACACTTTGTGGTACACTTAAATATTCCAAATTTTATCACCCAAAAAAGCTTGTCACTCTATTAATATGTTATGCCGTTTGGAGTGTTCAATTAATTGCATCAAATACTCCGATTTCTATTCATCATAATTAATATGGATGCTTACTTTAAACAACAAATTATTTCATCCGGAAATATTATTTTGCCGCATAAGTGGTATTTAGGAACACTTAGGCTCTCTTGCGGACAAAAATTGTCATTCTAAATACAGATTGGCAGAGAAATCATCCTCCACTTTAGACTCGTGATAAAAATTACAAGCAGAGAAAACCAAACGTCCTAATTACATAAAAAAAACAGTTCCTTAGCCGTGAACAATTGCAACCTATAAAAACACTTATTTTAAAAGATTTTTACAGGTGAAAACACTAATGTGTCACATAGCAGGAACACTTGAATCTATTTAAGTGAGATTTTTTATTATTTCCATGGAGGATATTCCCTTTGGTATGACTATACATTACCACCACCTACTCACACTTGTTGAATCCTCCCATAAAAATACCACGGGCAGCTTACCCGGCATTCGCCCCCGCATACGCGGGGCAAGCTGGGCAGGCTGTCTCCATCGTGTTCGCGCTAGCGCGATAAATCCCAATACCACTTTTTTCGAAAATGCTTATTGTCTTTTCGTACTATGTTGTCGTGCACCCACTCCAGTGCCTATTTTTCTACCAACTCTTTTCATTCGATTTGTCATGCAGGTTGAGCAAAGATCAGCTGTCTCCCGAATGCATGCTTTGCTTGGATATATTTCATAGTATTTTCTATACTTAATGGGTGTTACATTGGGCATTACCACGTTTGCACCGTGAAAAAGCGCATTCTCTCTTCCAGACGCGAGGTTTATACTGGCCAATGCCGTCGTGGCCGGCATATTTGCTTCTTTGCATTTAATCCTGGTGAGTGCAATGGCCTTATTAACGGTTAATTCATCGCCTGGAATTTGATTTCTGGGTGCAAAACGATAGGTTGCCAGCGGCGTATCAGGGTGCGGGATAAAAGGTCCAATGCCAATCATATCAATGTCCATGCGCTTGAACCATAAAATGTCTTTGGCAACACTAGTATAAGTCTGACCGGGAATTCCAATCATAATTCCAGAGCCAACTTCATACCCGAGCTGCTTAAGTCGTGAAATGTTCTCCTTTCGAGAACCGAACGGCTCACCAGGATGGATTTTTTCCAGCAATTTTTTATCTGTGGTCTCGATTTTTAAAAGATACCGATCAGCACCTTGTCCTTTCCATTCTTTCAAAACTTCATATGGTTGCTCTCCAAGTGAAAGTGTGATCGCAAGACTGGTATTTTGCTTTATCCAGCGAACCAGCTCGCTTATATCGTTCGGTATAATTCTAGGGCTCTCTCCAGCTTGAATGACAACAGTACCATATCCGAATTTTTCGATTTTTCTGATACAAGATTTGATTGCCCGATCCGTCATATGATACCGATGAATATCCCTTCTCTCTCCGCGTATGCCGCAATACAGACAATGGCGGACACAATAATTTGAAATCTCGATGATGCCGCGAAAATGAACTTCATCACCAACATATTTTTCACGAACCGCATTGGCAGTATTCCATAGTTTATTTAATTTTCGTTTATCCTTTGTGGTCAACCATTCAACTATATCTCGTTTATTTAGACGCATCATCAATCACCACTTGAATTATTATTCTATGACTATTTATACACCGTGACATTTACGTTTTTTTCCTTAGCAAAAGTTAGTTTAAAAAAAAGTGCTAAACTATTTTTCACGGAATAGTTTAGCACTTTTTAAAATGTTTGAAATGAATAAATGGAAAATAAAATAGCTGAAAACAGGATTATTTCACTTCTGCTCTCAGCCACTTTATTGGCATGATTATTGATTATACAATTGCCTTACCCCTATTGGTATAATGCGTATGCAATAGCTCGTGACTCTTCTTACTACAGGGTCCGTTAGTTAAATACTCCTCATAGACCTTGAGAACATGAGGATTCTCATGTGACTTGCGTATTTCCAGTGATTCATCCTCAGCGTAGATGGCTGCGGCTCTGGCTGCCCTGATTTCAGGGGATGTTGGGATAGGCTGGCCGCCACCCCCAAGACATCCTCCCGGACATGCCATGAATTCAATAAAATGACACTCGGAAAATTTTCCCCCAGCCTTGATATTCTCCATCACTTTGTGTGCGTTGGCAGTTCCGTGTGCAACAGCGACCTTGAGGGTTGCACCATTGAGAAAGTCCCAATTGGGAATTTTGAGGTTCTTCAGGATCTCAGGTACAGGTCCAACCTGAGGGATCTTAAGTTCCATATATTTGATTCCCTCAAAACCCCGGACCGGCTCAATTTTCAAATTCTCAAATATCTGTTCTGCCTTAAGACCGGTTACCAATTCAACGACTGTCCGCAAGGCTGCCTCCATAACACCGCCAGTTGCTCCAAAAATCAAACCAGCACCTGAAGCCTCACCAAATGGATCATCAAAATCACTCTTCGGTAGTGACGGAAGATCAATACCAGCCTCTTGAATCATTTGTGCCATTTCACGTGTTGTCAGACCATAGTCAATATCCTTAAATCCAGAATCCGACATTTCCGGTCGGTTGCATTCAAATTTCTTAGCTGAGCAAGGCATGAGCGCAACTGTCACAATATCCTTCGGATCGATATTATGCTTTTCAGCATAATATGTCTTCATGACAGCCCCAAACATCTGCTGGGGGCTTTTAGCCGAACTCATATTAGGAATATATTCAGGATAGAAATGTTCCAAGTATTTTACCCATCCTGGCGAACAAGATGTGAATTGAGGCAATATAACTGATTCATCTTTATCCAGCAATACTCCTTTTAGTCTTACCAGTAACTCAGTTCCTTCTTCAATAATAGTAAGATCTGCTGAGAAATTAGTGTCAAACACTTTATCAAATCCGCATCTTTTTAACGCAGTATTCATTTCCCGGGTTACGGATGTCCCTGGTTTAAGGCCAAACTCCTCCCCAATCGCTGCTCTGGGACTCGGTGCAGTTTGGATAATTACATGTTTATCGGGATTATCAATAGCAGCCCAGATATCATCTGAGGGGTCATTTGCTCTCAAAGCACCGGTCGGACAGCGGTTGATACACTGTCCACAATTAATACAAATAACATCAGAGAGTGGTTTATCCATAAAAGTGGTTATTCGACTATCGAATCCCCTATCAATTGCCTCTAAAACACCGACTTCCTGAAGATCAATACATGTTCTGACACACCGTCTGCATAAAATGCACTTATTCATATCCCGGACAACAGCGTAGGATGAATTATCCACCTCGGTTTTAGGCTCCTGGACATGCCCAAACCTATAGAAATCAACCCCATATTCCTTTGCTAGTGATTGTAATTCACAATTATTGTTACGCACACAGGAGTAACACTCACCATAATGGTCAGACAGCATTAAATCAAGGATATGCCGCCTTGCTCGACGTACTTTTGGAGTTGAAGTATAAATTTTAATCGGCTCAGTGATTGGATAAGAACAGGCAGTCTGAAGTGTTCGCTGACCTTCCACCTCAACAACGCAAATTCTACAAACCCCGGCAACACATAAATCCGGATGGTAACAAAGCGTCGGAATGTGAACATTCACATGTTTTGCAGCGTCAAGAATTGTAGTTCTGACAGGAACATCAAAAGTATGCTCATCAATCGTCACAGATACTTGAATACCCTCATCAGCTATGCCACGTGTCCGATCATCCTCATTTAATCGCTGACTTAAGGGCGAACGTGCATTTTTACCGCATTCTGAAACATTTTCCTGATGAACGGATCTGCTATCCATATTAGAATAACCCCCTAATTGACTTCTGACATCTGTTTTTTACGTCCCAGAATCTCATCTTTGAAATGTTTCGTTATATCAAGAAAAATATTAGGCGCTGTTTGACCCAATCCACACTTGCTGGCCAGCTGCATAGTCTTGCCAAGTCCCTGAATTTCTCTCAAATACTTTATTGAGCACTGACCCTTCAAAAGCATATCAACACCCTCTAGAAGTCGGGCATTTCCAATTCGACAAGGCGTACACTGGCCGCAAGATTCTTCATTAAAAAACTCTATAAAATTCTTCACAACATTGAGCATATCTGTATTTGGACCAAAAACAATGATCGATCCACCTGTAGGAATGTCCTCAAATGCAATCGTATGACCAAATTCTGATCTAGGCACACATCTTCCTGCTGCACCACCAACCTGAACGGCCTTAGCATCTTCACCACCAACAACTTCTAATAATTCTGTTATTGTTACGCCATATGGCATTTCAAATATTCCTGATACTTTGCAATCGCCAGATACGGAAAAAAGCTTCATTCCACGTGATTTTTCAGTACCTTCCTTCCTTAACCACTCCGGACCTTTTGCAAGGATATGCGGAACCATGGTAAATGTCTCAACATTATTAACAATCGTGGGATTACCATTGTAGCCGGTATTCACAGGAAATGGAGGTCGATTTCTCGGCTCACCCCGCTGACCCTCCAAAGATTCAATTAATGCGGTCTCCTCACCGCATACATAGGCGCCGGATCCAATCCGCACATCCACATTAAACGTAACCCCTTTATTTCCAAGTATATTATCCCCTAATAACTGATCATTTTTCCTCTTCTCAATGGTATTTAAAAGATTTTTATGAAGATAAGAGTATTCACCCCGTAGGTAAATAATCCCGTTTTTCGCACCAATTGCTATTCCGGCAATTGTCACCCCTTCAAGCATAAGGTCAGAATAATCAGTAATTAAAACACGATCCTTGAATGTTCCTGGTTCACCCTCATCAGCATTGCAAACAACATATTTACAATCCCCAGTGGCATCGGAAGCTAATTTCCATTTAATGCTGGTAGGAAATCCAGCACCACCTCGTCCTTTCAGACCGGATGCTTCAATCGCTTGAATAATTTTCTCCGGACCTATTTTCAATGCTTCCTTAAGACCCTTATTTAATTCAATTTTCGATAATGCGCCTCTTGATTTTTCTACTTTCACATTGGATTGAACAGGATTCTCGCTCTGAATTTTCTTTTCGCCCTCAGATGCGTATACACCAAAACTTTTCCGGCATATTTCAATAATATCATAGACTTTTTCAGCTGTAACATTAGTAAAAACATAGTCATTAACCAACAAGGCAGGACCCTGATCGCACATTCCCAGACAATTGGCCCAAAATAATGAGAAACGTCCATTCTTGGTCGTCTGGCCAAACTGAATGCCCAATTCATTCTCTAATTGCCGGGCAACAGATTCCTTGCCGGCTAATTCACAGGATATCGTTCTACATAATCGAATTACAAAATTTCCTTGGGGTTTGGTTGATAAAAAGGAATAGAAACTCACAACACCATAGACTTCAACAGGATGGATGGACAATAAGCGGGCAACTTCCTGCATGGCAAAATCACTAATATGATGATGCTTGACCTTGATTGCCTGCAAAATGGGCAACAACCCCTCACGACGATTTTTATGTTTGGCTGCCAAATCCTCAATTTCCTGACTAAGTCGTAAGCGTTCACTCTCAAGCATTTCGTGTCACTCCTCTCAGGTTATCAATTGGATTACAAGCAAAATAATCGGGTAGCGGCCTGCCTTTCGAGTAAAGCCCCACAGTGTAACCCCGGGACTCCCTTGATAGTTTCAAACAATTTTATTCAAACAAAATTTTTAATAAAAATCCACAGGTTTACACCCGTGGTATTTTTGTCGAGAGATGTTCGCCCTGCCCTAAATATGGCAGGATGTCGCACCGATCTGCTGAACTATCAATTCGGTGCTCCACCTTCAATCGGCGATATTTTCACTTGCTTCATCAATGGACTTACCCGGCACCCGGCATTCGCCGGGCAGGCTGTCCATCGTGTTCGCACTAGCACGATAATCATACAGTATTTTATTCCAATTGAAAAGCGTGTTTCAAATCTTCTTGACTTCCCCGTAATTATTCAATCGCACATGAATGTAACGATTATGGGTAAGTGTAATCATCCGGGATACCGATACTAAAATGACAGCGCTTCCTCAAAGGTCACGTGTGGAGACATGATGAATAGTTCTATCGCATGCGTTTCGGGCCCCGACCAGTAAAGATATTGAGCCTTGGGACGCTAGCGCAGCCCGTTGATGAAGCGAGTCAATACCGCCATTTTCAAATTATGCTTTTTAAGAAGGAGTCTCACATCCGATGGATATTTCCAGTTTGAATATTTACGGACTACCCCATCTGTTTATCAGCTTTTTCATTCTATGGATCGGATTGCACCGCTTGCTGCGACCGCACCCGATCGGAATTCCTTTTGCCTTACTCTGCTTCTCTC
This sequence comes from bacterium, assembly GCA_021108215.1. NCBI lineage: Bacteria > bacterium. The sequence goes on from JAIORK010000049.1 coordinate 138,769, forward strand.
TTTTCACCTGGAACATCGGCATTGCGCTTAATTTCTTTTCTCATACGGACCCTTTCATACACACATTTCGCCGTATCTATTATCTCGGTATTTGTTTTTTACCGGTCTGCTTTTTTTATTATTCAATTTCTTTTCTGAAAAATTTCACCCGCAAAACCCGTCTCCTACTATGGGTTTTGATAGCAACGTCAGCATTTTTCTTTATCACCGCCCTGACAAACTTCCATTTCGTCATTGGAAGTCATCATCATTTTTTTGGGTATTATGCCAAATTCGGATATCTTGGATGGTTCTTTTTGCTGTATATGTATCTGTCAATGTTCGGCACCTTTTTTATGTGGGTGCGTTTTTACCGCAAAGAAGCAGATGCAATCCACCGCCGGCGTATCCAAATTATTTCAATGGGGTTGCTCTTATTTGCACCGACAACCATCGATTTTTTCCCTACACTGGGATATGCTGTTTTTCCTTTCGGGGTTTTTTTTGCTTTGCTGTTTTTATTATTCCAGGCCTATGCCGCCTTCACTTTTCGTATCATCCAATTGCAAAACATATCCAGCATCTTATTTCAACATTCAAGCGTTTTAATTTGTGCCATTCTCCCTTGGGGGCTTTTTTCCTTTATATTTTTCAAAATTTTCAGTGATTATTTTTATCAGGTAATGCTCGGGTTTATAGTTTTTTCATTTCTAGCCTCAATTCCTTATATCCACTTTGTAATCCCCTGGCTGACAAGACATCTTTTCCATAAAGAGTATGCCTTTCACTTAATATTACAAGCTTTCCTGCATGAAATGTACCATCTAAAAACCATTCACAAATTGATGCACTATATCCGGCAAATGATCAAAAAAACACTTCATATCCCCCATATCCTAATGGTCTATGGCGATCCTGATTTAACGACCTATAAAATTCTTGCTTCCCAAGACACGGCCTCAGTCTGCCCGGAGGCATTGGTGAATTTACTGCCATGGCTTCGTGAACATCCAAAAATCCTATTCCGCTATGATGTTAATTTTTTTCATGAGTTTTCTTCAATCCGCCCAATTGCCCAACTTGCATTCGAGCGTGTCGATGCTGAAATTTTCATCCCGCTGCTCCACGCAAAACAATTACTCGGTATCATCATAATTGGAAAAAATCCCACACATGATTTTTTCAACCACCTTGAGATTTCATTCTTAAACCAATTGAAATCAATTGCAACCATCGCAATTCATAACGCTTATTTATATGAATGTATTCGCAAACTAAGCAAAACGCTGTGGGAAGGAAATATTAATCTCAATGAAAAAGTCCGAAATAAAACGCATGCACTCGAAACCGCGCTCAAGCAAATACAAACGCTCAATGAAGAACAATCTGATTTTTTCACCATGGCATCCCACAACTTAAGAACACCCCTGACCGCCATCAAAGTCGCCGCGACGCTCTTGTGGGGCACGACTGCCGACGCAACCTCAAAAAACAATGACCTTACACTTGTTATGCAAAATAATGTCCGGCGGCTTGAGATGCTCATTCGCTATATCATTGAAATTGTTCGGATGGAAGATGGCAAGCAGGAATTCATTGATGGATCTGCCATGATATTTTCTTCTGTCAAGGGTACGTTACACCACGATCCCTGACGGAAACTGTATAACGATAAGGGGCCTGTACCATGAATTTTTGGATAACCACCCACGCAAATGCACTGGTGTACCTTTCCTGCAGTTTCATTATTCTGCTGACAGCCCTGTTCTCGTTTTGGAGAAAAATGTCTTTTAGCCTTGCTTTTTCTTTCGTATGCTTTTGTCAGCTGATCTGGACCACAGGAATCGGCATGCACCATCTCCAGACGCCTAAATCGCCTTTAACTGACTGGTCCCTTTTTTATTATGTCGGTATTGCTTTTACCCCGATTGCTTTTTTTTATTTCACAATGCGCTTCCTTGAATTGCGCCACCGCGCATTACGCTGGTTTTTGATTGTGCTCTATATTTGTTCCGCGACGCTTATCCTCCCTATCAATGAATCGCCTGATTTCCTTCCCCTGGGAAAACGAATCGACGGCATTGATATCCCCTCCCTCTTGACGGGTTATCTGCTTTCATCCTTTTTAATCATTTTGGTTTTATGGTGCAATCGTTATTATACGGAAAAAGACCCTCTGCATAAAAAACGCATTCTCCTTATATTGATTTCATTTTCGCTAAGTACAGTCGCATTTGTCGCCGGCTTTCCCAACCCGGGCAGCCCCCGCCATCCGGCGGGCCCGCTGGTCATGAGCGGATTGCTGCTCGTTTCGGCCTATATTCTTTTTATCTACCGGGTGGTCAAACTTCAAAACATACTTATAACGCTTTTGCATCACTTCTTCGTCATGCTTGTGCTCGCCCTGCCGTGGGCTCTCGGGTTCAGTATTCTCTTTAGGCTTAAAGTGATTCCCTCGTGGCAGATCGCATGGTTGATCTCCGTGGCGGCTTTCACCATTTTTGTACCCTATGCAATGGTTCTACAAATTCCATTATCGAAAAAACTTTTTAAGCATGATCGCAACTCCGGAATTCTTATACGGTCTTTTTCCGATAAAATCATTTCCCTCCAGGGCCCGGATGATCTCCTGACCCTGATTGAAACAATGATGGTCAATGTCTTCCAACTGAAAAAAATTTGTATTGCCCACAAAGTCATTGCTTCCGGCTCTTTCAAATTCCGTTCCCTCCCGGGTTCGGAGAATGAGTCCCCGGCAATTATCCGGTATTTTCTGGATTGGTTTAAGCATTCACCTGAAATCCTGTTCAAAGATGATATAAACTACGATCCGCGTTATCACACGATCAAAACAAAAATAAACCAACTTTTTGATGACTTGAGTGTAACCATCATCGTTCCCATTGTACAAAGCAGTGACTTACTGGGTATCCTGTTTCTTGAAACACGCCACCTGCCGCGTTCTTGGGAATTTAGATTTTTGACTCAACTCCAGCCACATCTTATCGCTGCCATGAACAATTCCATACTTTATGATAATCTTCATTTTTTAAACCGTGACCTGGAAATATCGAACGAACATTTAAATCATGAAGTCATAAAAAGAACCGCTGAACTCGAAAATGCATTGGCAGGCATGCATCGCATGTATACTGAACAAAGTAATTTCATTAACATGGCGTCGCACCATCTCAGGACACCCTTGACTTCCATCAAAGCGGCTGCAACGCTTTTGTGGGCGAACGCTCCCAACCAATCCCGGGCAGGATTGAACAAAATTTTAATTAAAAATATCCACCGTCTGGAAGTGCTCATTAAAAACATCATTGAAATTGCAAAAATCGAAAATGGTAAAATTGAGCTGCTAAATGAACCGGTCGATATTCACCGGCTTATACTAAATTGTTACTTGGAAAACGAATTGTTGTTCCCCGGCAAATCTCTGGAATGGTCTTTTGACTTGAATGGCGGACCCAACACTATTTTGGGAGATCGCAAACGCTTACGGACCGTTTTAGACAATTTAATTTCAAATGCTTTCAAATTCACACCGCAAAACGGCTGTGTCACCGTCCAGTGGTCTCAAATGACAAGCGCACGTCTATCCAAATACAATCTTGCGGATGAGCGCACATCGTGTGTCTGCAATGAATTTATAATTTCCGATAATGGCGATGGCATTCCTGAAGGAGAAATTAATGCTATTTTTGATATTTTCCGTCAGGTCAAGGAAAGTCACAAAAGATATCAAGGCCCCGGACTGGGATTATTTCTGGTAAAAAAAATCATCGAAAAACACAATGGCGCTGTGCTTCTGGAAAGCCGGCGGCGTGAGGGGGCGCACTTTTCTTTTCTGTTGCCCTCAATTTAATGCCCGGGCCGCTCCACATGCCGCAGCTGCAAAATTGATCCAAGCCCGCCAAAAATCACAAACGCAAAAACAAATACTGCTTGTATGCCAAAAAGATCGACAGCCAATCCCAACAGGGGTGCCATGACAATTGTAAAGAGCGTTTGCAGTTGGGTCTCGACAGACATGATTGTCGCCCGTTGCTCAGATTGGATCAATGCACCCAAATACGCGACAAGTATGGGGCGCCGGATATTTTGCAAAGCACCCAGCACAATAAAAACCGCCACCACCAACCAAAGAAATTGCAGATTGAGTGCCACCGCTGCTGCTGCGAATACAATAACATATAAAAGATACAGCCGATTCAACGTGCGCGCTTGGCCGCCGAGTTGGCGGGAAATCCGTTTGGCTTGACGAGCTGCAACCGCATTGATGAAAAACACGAGAGAATAGACAACACCAATCGCAATGGCGGCGGTTTTCTCCTTCGGCTGTTGAGAGAACAAAGCAACCGAAAACGGCAGGATTGCAAATACATTGGCAAACAAAAAAGGCTGAAGATAATCCTTGGCTGTTTTATAAAAACTTTTATCCAGCGCACTGTTTAACAGCACAAGCCTCAATCGACTGTTTTTCAGAACTTCTTTTAACGCGGCAAAAACAAATTGGTAAACTTCTTTCAACCTCAAAGTAGTTTTTGGATTTCCATCCAATTCTTTGGGATACGTTGCCACCACCAAAAGATCAAGTATGTAAGGAAAAATACTCACCAAAAAAATAATTCGGTATTCCCCTTTCCACAAAACAAGCACTGCGGCCAGTAAAGAGGAAACCGCAGCACCCATTTGAGACCATGACCGCGTGATGCCGTAAATCTCCGTAAGCTCCGACATGCGACCATGAATATCTGCATACGTCATTATCATTGCCTTATGCGTCCCACTCCGGAATGCCTCCCCGCAGCCAAAAAACACCATCGCAATTGCCGCAAGCCAATAGTGCTGCAAAAAATAAAAAACCCCAAAACTAATCATATAAAATAAAAAAGAGACAATCAAAACGCGGCGACGTCCGACGAGGTCGGCCAAAATGCCTGAAGGAATTTCCGCCAAATTGGTTACAATCTCAGCAATTGCAAACAAGAGTCCAATTTCCAAAAAAGAGAACCCCAATTGGCGGAAAAACAGAATAATAAAAGGTGTAAAAAAGGTGAGATTTTTCAAAAAACCATACGCGCTAAAGCGTTCGACGATTAAATTCCATTTAGTCATGGCAATGGTTCACGGTTTGAGCTTGGCGTGAAGCTGCGAAAGATAATTCAGGGATTCGAGGGGTGTCATCCGGTCCGGTGAGATAGACCGCAGTGCATCAATAATTGCCTGATAGTTATTTTTCTCAAACAAACTTCCCTGTGGTGACTCCTTTTCAGTTCCAGCTTGATTATGAAATGCCAGCCGTGATTTTCCGGTTTCTGTATAATTGGCTTTTTCCAGATTCAATAAAACCTCTTTGGAACGCCCAATCACCTCCGCCGGTAAGCCGGCCAAACGCGCAACTTGAATGCCGTAGGAACGGTCTGCGCTTCCCTCGACAATTTTTCTTAAAAAAATAATTTCTTCCTTCCATTCGCGTACTGCAATATTAAAATTCTTTATTCTGGAATTGGATAAGGCCAATTCAGTCAGCTCATAATAATGGGTTGCAAAAAGCGTTTTGGCACCAACACGATCATGCAAATGCTCTGCGACGGCCCAGGCAATGGAGACTCCGTCAAACGTACTGGTCCCCCGGCCCACTTCATCCAATATCACCAGCGATTTCTTCGTGGCATTGTTTAAAATGTTGGCGGTTTCATTCATTTCCACCATAAATGTACTTTGACCACCGGCGAGATTGTCCGCCGCCCCCACTCGGGTAAATACTCTGTCAATAATCCCGATTTGCGCAGATTGGGCCGGAACAAAACTCCCGATCTGCGCCATAATAACAATTAATCCAATCTGACGTAAATAAGTTGATTTCCCTGCCATATTCGGCCCGGTAATGATGATCACCTGCTGGGTTGTGTTATCCAGCAGTACATCGTTGGGGATAAATTTTTCGCCGGTTAATTTTTCAACCACAGGATGGCGTCCGGCAATAATTTTCAAAGAATCATCATTGCCGACCTGCGGTCGAATATAATTATTTTGCACCGCGCACTCAGCCAAAGAAAGCAAGGCATCCAAACCAGCGACGGTCCGGGCAGCAGAAAGAATTGTATCGATTTGCTTTGCAATGGATTCCCGTATCTCGATAAAAAGCACCTTCTCCAGTTCAACAAGCTTTTCTTGGGCACCCAAAACCTTCTGTTCATACTCCTTCAATTCCGGTGTAATATAACGTTCCGCATTGACCAGTGTTTGTTTGCGTTGATAATGCTCCGGTACCCGCTGGGCGTTCGCTTTGGAAACCTCAATGTAATACCCAAAAACATTATTATATTCAACTTTCAAAGTGTTTATTCCGGTTTTTTCCCGTTCCTGGGCCTGGAGGGTTGCAATGGTGTGCTTGCCTTCCCGCGAAAGACTGCGCAACACATCAACTTCCGCATGGTAACCGTCGCGAATAAAACCCCCGTCTTTGATCGTGGGCGGAGGATTTTCCGCCACGGATTGACGTATCAAGGCACAAATCTCACTGCATTCCGGCATTTGCGTCACAACCTCAGAAAGCAGTGATGATTTACATAAGCGTAACACTGCTTTGATTTCCGGTAATTGACTCAATGTATTTCCAAGCGCAATGACGTCCCGCGGGTTTGCCGTTTGAGCGCCAATTCTCCCTGAAAGCCGCTCCATATCATGCATTCGACCCAAAACCGTTGCCAGATCATCCCGGGTTTTAATCGTCTCTGATAATTCCGCTACGGCGGACTGGCGTGTTTGTATTTCTTCCAATGCCAGCAAAGGCCGTAACAGCCACCGGCGCAGCTTACGCCCCCCCATGGCGGTTCGGGTATAATCAAGCACTTCAAGCAGCGTATGTTTTTGCGTAGCGTCCAGCGTATTGCGCACCAATTCCAGATTCCGAATGGTTGCATTGTCCATCCCCATATGGACATCAACGGAATAGGCCGATAGGTTACGCATATGCTTTAAGGTCCCGCGCTGTGTCTGCGTTAAATAATAGAGTGCAGCAGCAGCGCTTCCAATTGCCAAGGTAAGATCACCGCAGCCGAATCCGTCCAAGGATGCTACCTGAAAATACTCCTGCAAATTTATTTTTCCGGAAACCGGATCAAAACGAAAGCTTTCCAATTCCGTAAGATAGGCATTCCCATCTGCAGAAATCATTTGTTTAAGCTGAACGCCCAGGTCATCCGGCACCACTATTTCAGACGGCTGTAGACGTGAAATTTCCGTCATTAAATCATCACGCGCCTTTTCACCTTTAAACTCTGTGACAATAAATTCACCGGTCGAAAGATCCGCCGCCGCCAATCCAAATTGGTGGTTTTCCGCGTACAAGACGACAAGATAGTTGTTCTGCTTGGCATTGAGGCATTCCGGAGAAAGTTGAGTTCCGGGTGTAATAATTCTTACCAGCTCTCTTTTGACCATACCCTTGGCTTTCTTGGGATCTTCAACCTGTTCGACAACCGCTACCTTGCGTCCCATCTTCAAAAGACGGTTAATGTAAGTCTCGGCTGCATGATGCGGCACACCGCACATCGGGATTTTGTTGGCACGTCCTTCACCCGAAGCCCGGGCTGTCAATGTAATCTCCAGCAGATGGGATGCCTCTTTGGCATCCTCGCCAAAAAGCTCATAAAAATCGCCCAACCTAAAAAGCAGGAGTGCATCAGGATTTTCCGCTTTGATCGTCTGGTATTGCACCATCATGGGGGATGTCTTGCCTTCGTTTGCCTTAACCACGTTGATGATATCCTTTACATTTTTATTCCATGCGTTCCGGTTTAACATACAGCAGGATAATCGTCGGCAGCTGCTCGCTTTTCTCCAGTTTTGCCGCCATTTTTTCAGAAAACTCACGGGTGGTGTAACTACCGATCCTTACCTGATTGAATATTTCAGCGCCATGCTTTGCTTTCAAAACATAAGCATTGAATCCTTTTCCGCGAAGACGTTTCACCAGTTTTTCAGCATATTCTTCTTTGGAAAATGCACCGACCTGAATTGTATATTTATGCTGATTTGAAGTTAATTTCCCTCTGGCTTTTTCCGCTTCAAAGCTCTCAGAATACCGGGTTACCAACTCATGCAGTAGGCGCGATGATTCTTCCCGCCTCCCCTGTGCCGCCATGGCTTTGGCTTTTTGCATCAAGACACGGTCCGTGGCATCGCCTTCAGGCACCTCGCGCAAATAGCGGTCAAACGCATTCACGGCAGTAGCGGAATTTCCCGCGCTGAGTTCACTCTCTCCGAGTCCCAGCAATGCCAGCTGTGCCCATTGCGTCCCTTTGTAGTGATCAAGGACCATTTGAAAACGTTGGCCGGCGACGGTGTAATTTTTTAAAACAAGATAGGCAAGACCCGCCAAATAATTCGCCTGTGCATGACGCATCCCGTCTGCCGCATTCATTTTTTCCAGCAGCCCTGCCGCCTGTGTATAATCACCCAAAATAAACAGCGATAGTGCCAGACCCCATCGGGCATCTGCCTGCCACTCTCCCGCCGCGCTGCCGGCCAGCACTGAGCGGTATGCCGCAACGGCTTGTGCAGGATCTTTTTCAAGATCAGCCAGTCTAAGCTGCACTGCGAATTTCCAACGTGATTTGGGAAATTGCTTTTGAAAATGTTTAAGCGCCTTTTGCGCTTGTTCCCAGTGCATCTGGTTAAACAATGCGACCGCTGCTTGAAATGCCTGATCCTCGCTTATTTCCTGACTGGAAAAAACAGTGACCGGTGTGCACAGCAGTGCCAGCGACACCAGCACACTATAAAAAAAATTCCAGGTTGTCCGGTTTTTCCGAAGACATATCATCATAGTCCATCCCAGTTCATGCATTAACCTGACTTGGCGTCATTTTTTGATTTTTCACAGCATCACCGAGTAATGACCAACTTCCCGCAGCAACAATTTCCACAGCAACCTCCCGCCCGATCCAGGCTGCCGGTCCATCGAGATTGACAATCATATTACCGCGTGTGCGCCCCTGAAGTTTTTTCTCGGTTTTCGGATCCCGGCCTTCAATCAAAACCGGGAGTATTTTACCAATCCACGCTGATTTTTTACGCATGGCAATTCTCTTAAACTGTTGCATAAGAATATCCAGCCGCCTTTCCTTTTCTGCTTTGGAAATCTGGTCCGGCATTTTCTCGGCAGCAGTTCCTTTACGCGGTGAATATTTAAAACAAAATGCCATATCGAATTGACAGGCATCCACAATTGCCAAGGTTGCCTGAAAATCCTTCTCGGTTTCACCGGGAAAACCGACGATTAAATCAGTCGTCAATATTAAATCCGGTATCTTTTGTCGTGTTTTTTCAATCACTGTTTGATAGTCCAGGGTGGTATAACCACGGTTCATTTTTTTTAGAATTCCGTCAGAACCGGATTGTATCGGCAGATGGAGCGCTTCACAAACGACCGGAATTTCAAACATGGCTTGAATCAACGAATCGGTAAAGGCCTTGGGATGACCGGTTAAAAAACGAAGTCGCAACAGGCCCGGCACCGAACCAAGCTTATACAACAAATCCGTCAATGTTTTGCCGGAATCGTCCTCCATGCCAAATCGGGTGACGTTTTGCCCCAACAAGGTAATCTCCCGGGCACCCCCGTCAATTTTACGTTTCACTTCTTCCACGATTTTATCAATCGAACGCGATTTTTCCCGTCCCCGCGCTTGAGGTACTGCACAATAGGTGCAGTACTGATCACAACCATCCATGACAGCCACGGAGTCGCTTATCCTGGTTTTATGCACCGTCCGGCTGCAGCTCTTCTCAAAATCATAAACCCGATACTCGGACTGATGTTTTTTAAATCTTGCTTGTTCCGCCAAATCCGGCACAGCTGCCAATGCCCGCGGACCGGCCAAAAAATCAATCACCGGCGCACGACGAAACGCCAGATCACCCAGATGCTGTGCAAGACAGCCAATCATGCCAATAATAATATCCGGATTTTCTTTTTTGAGCTTGGCCCAGCGTCCTATCAGGGAAAAAGCTTTTTCTTCCGCCAGTTGGCGCACCGTACAGGTATTGGCGATAAGCAGATCAGCCTGACCAACCACCAATGTTTTATGCCACCCTCGGTCTCTCAGCACATCAGCCAAACGACTGCTGTCATAGACATTCATCTGGCAACCAAATGTATGTAAAAAAAATTTCTTGGCCATCAATCACGAACCTGAATCCAATCCAACTCCGTATCTGCATAACCATAAAAAACCTTTTCCACTGTACCGCGGGCAATTTTCTTGTTTTGCTGAAACAGGTCTAATTGCAATTGCATGCGCAACACGCGGTTGGTTTGCAGATCGGTAAAAAAGCGCACTTCACGAATTACATGCCGCTGCCCCGGAAAAGCCATTTCCAATGCGGCATCCATCAACAATGTCTCCGCCGGCCTACGGTAAACCAAGCCGGCATAGTGTTCCCCGTCGGGTCCTTGTACCTGATAAATTTCAGACGGAATTTGTTGCACCAAAAAATCCCGAATTACCTCAATACCGACCATACCTTCAATATGAGCACGAATCAGTCTGTTTTTAACCGGAGCCCATTTTTGCGTCACCGCACTCCAGCGCAATGTTTTCCCTTCATCCAAAAACCAACCGACCTCAGGATCATTTTTCAAAAACATACAAAGTCGTCTTTGCTGTTCATCCATGGCGACAATTCGCCGGACGTACACGCCGGCCTGTTTTTCCAGCTGATCGGCAACAAATTGAAAATCCCACACCGCGTACAAGGATAGCTGCTTCGCTTCCGCCAAGGTCTGACTGCACATTAAAGGAACTTTCTTCCCGCCTGCCGGAACCGCTGTACGCAAAGATGCTTCTTCCAACTGTTTTTGCCGCACAAAGGCGCAATACCCTCTGAAACGTTCCGCCCAAATTCCATCCAGCCGTTCCAGCTTATTCAAACTTTGCTTAACCAAGCGCCCGTTTTTTTCTAATTGCGCCAAGGCACCATGATAATAAATTCGTCTGGAACTATTGGAGGGCTGGGATATAATCAGGGGCAACAGTTCACGAACAGTCACCGTCTGTCTCAAATCCAGTGCCTGCATCACGATGCGTTCAACCAGCCGTTGTCCGTCACCCGGCGCAAAAAACCACGGTTCTTTCAGCAATGCCGCTCTAAGTGGTGCATCCTGATTGACCCGCTCCGCCAAATAAGCCCATGCCTTTTCACGCAATCGTCGTTCCCGCGGATAAAGTTCCCGAATCGGCGTACCATCAATGCCTTTTCGTTCGCAATACCCCAGCACTGTATTCCCCAGCAAGGCCACACTCGCTGTGACAACCCGGGTGTTCCCGGTCGCGAAAAAAACCGCCCATTGCTCTTCAAGCTCATTTTTTGTTCTGGCGGTTTTTTCAAGAATGGAATACGGTGGCAAGGAGGGCTGAGCAGCTTGTTGAATCAAAATGGCCTTATCATCATCTTCTTCAGCCAGAGCCCATTGCCGTAAATTAGCGGTTAATTGTCCATCTTTTCCGCGTTTACAAATTTCAAGCAGAATTCGCTTCTCTCTCCAGCGTGCACGCCTGAATTTTTTCTCAATCAAACGCCATAACCGGGGTTGTGCTTCTCCTTGTAGTGCAAAAAAACGGGAATAACCATCCAACTTAGCGCGCCGATCACCTCGCGACGAGTTCTCAATCGCTTTTGATGAATAAACCAAAAAAGCCTCAAAAGCGTCGATCAGTTTTTCTGAAGTACTTTCCCAAGCATGGTTGTGATAAAAATCCCGAAGCTGCTCAGTCGGTGTTTCAGAAAACCCGGTCATTGGCAAACACAATGCCATTAGGAAAAACATGTATTTCTGTCCAGTCATTTTTCATCCCTTGATCACGCGAGAATAACGGGCAACCGTTTTTCAAAAGGGTTATTTTGCTGCTTGTCCGGTTGGATTGCTTTTGCGCAAACCGGAAATTGAGGAACGCTGGATTTCTATTTTGACACCCTCGCCCATCTTCAGGTACACGGTGTTCTCCTTTTCATTAATCCCTGAAATGCTGCCGAACATGCCGCCCGAAGTCATAACCTCGTCGCCTTTTTTAAGGGTTTTCAATAAAGCATTATGCTGTTTTTGCTGTTTTCGCTGTGGAAGAATGAAAAGGACATAAAACAACACAAAAATAATGACAATCGGTAAAAAAGACATAAGGCCGGACATGGGATCTGCCGCCTTTCCTGCTCCACCTGTTGCCTGACTGGGTAATGCCGCCATCACTTGAAAAAAATCATTCATTTTTCCTCCTCCTTGGAATAAACCGTTAAAATTATTTTCAGTCTGGTTCTGCTGCCATGGTATATGTATCGGTCTTCGTAAACTGGGAAGATGTAATGATCATTCAGGGCTGTCGCCGGTGCGGTATTTTGCCATAAATGCCTGTCGCGCTTCCTGAAAACACCCCGATTTTATTGCATTTCTTATCAAACCGGTCAAATTTAGCATGAATGAGAGGTTGTGTAAAGTGGAAAGTCTCAATGCTGAAATTTCACGTGTATTGAATAAATGCCTCAAATAGGCCCGGCTGTGATTGGCACATAAGGGACAGTGACACGTTGGGTCAGGCGCTGAAAAATCTTTCGCATATTTGGCGTTTTTAACCACCAACCGTCCTTGCGACGTATACAAGGTTCCGTTTCTGGCAATACGTGTCGGCATGGCACAATCAAACATATCAACCCCCCGCTCAATCGCGTTCCACAAATCTTCGGGAGTGCCTACTCCCATTAAGTATCTTGGTTTTTCATAGGGTAAAACCGGATTTAGAACATCGAGTATCTCATTCATCAATTGCGGTCCTTCACCGACAGATAATCCACCAATGCCATAACCGGGAAAATCCATTTGCATAAGATCTTGGGCTGATTTTTTTCTGGCTTCCGCAAAAACACCTCCTTGAATAATCCCAAAAAGGTTTTGGTCTCCACCCAGTGACGCATGAATTTCTTGACAGTCTCTTGCCCACGCAGAGGTCAATGCCACAGACCGTTCAATCTCCTCACGCGATGATGGATACGCCACGCAAACATCCAGCGCCATCATGATATCTGCGCCTAATTGATGTTGCAGCCGCATATTCGATTCCGGCGTAAAAAAATGGCGGGAACCATCCAAATGTGAAGTGAATTCAACACCAGCAGCGCTGATTTTTCTCAAATCGGACAATGAAAAGACCTGAAAACCACCCGAATCCGTGATGATCCCGCCGGACCAATTCATAAAATCATGCAACCCGCCGGCCGACGCCACCAGCTCAGCACCCGGACGCAAGTAGAGATGATAGGCATTGGCCAAAATCATCTCCACCTGCAAATCCTTCAAATCCTGAGAGCTGAGTGCCTTAACCGTGGCCTGCGTTCCCACCGGCATAAAAACGGGTGTTTGAATCACCCGCCCATTTCTCAATTCCAGGATACCTGTCCGTGCATTCTTATCTGAATGGGTTATTGTATAAAAAAGACTCATCGTTCCTCACAAAATTAAAATTTCCGCCCTCTTTTTTAACATAACCAGTTTGACTTGTCACTTTATTGATTCAGCTCTTTGAAATCAAATTAAAACTAAATAGACTGCTATTTAAATATGATTCTAAACATATTGAATTGAATTTTTCATAGTAGGATGCTAATATTTTAGAACTTTATTTTGTTTGACCCATCTCAAGGAGGCCTTGTGGAAAATTCTCTTCAAACAACCCTTAAAATTTACTTTACAAAACGTTTTTTGACCTTTTTTTGGCTCCCTTTTGGGAGCCTGATTATTTATTTTGTCTTCGTCGGAAATTTCTTTCATGTCCCGCTTTTTTTTTCAGCAATCAGTCTGGTGATCATCGGTACTGTGCTTTTCTTGGTTTCCTGGCGATCACAGCACATTGTCAATACCGTTAATTTTCTAAGCAGTAACCTTATTGAAATTATGGATGGCTTCTCCACCGGCTCGGTTAATCTGACAAAAAAAATAGACTATTATGGTGACAACGAAAGCGGCAAACTGGCCAATGCTTTCAATCATTTTATGGATGCCATTTTAACCATCATTACACAGACCAAATCCCTGACAGAGACGCTACAGCGAATTTCAGAACATCTCTCTTCCCTGGCTGAAGAAATCAGTGCCGCCACACAAGAAGTCACCAGCAATGTTTCCTCCGTTGCTACCAACGCAGAACAGCAACGTGAACATACGGTCAACTCAGCACAAACCATCCAGGAACAATCCATTTCATTCAAAGATTTTCTTACCACACTGAATGAAGCCGGCGATGTTGCCCGCCTTACCCATGAAACCGCTTCCGGCAGCGGGCAGATTATTCAGTCCGCCATCGAAAAAATAAATCTGTTGCTTACTATTTTCGATCAAAACGCCAAACATGTTACAGAGCTAAGCGTGACAATCCAGGAAATCGACCAAGTCCTTGAGGTCATCACCTCAATTGCCGAACAAACCAATTTATTGGCACTCAACGCAGCCATTGAGGCTGCCCGCGCCGGGGATGCAGGCCGGGGATTTGCCGTCGTCGCAGACGAAATCAAAAAACTTGCTGAAGAATCAGCGGATGCCACCAAGCAAATCGCTTCATTGGTCCAGCGCATCCAATCCGAAAACAAAGCTGCGGTTGAATCCATGACCGGCGGTGCCAATCATGTTACCACCGGACGTGAATCCATGACAGAATCCGAAAAATCACTCACCATCATTGTTGATTCGGTCAGTAATCTGGAACAACGCGTTGCCGCCATGTCCTCAATTTCAAAATCACAATTAAAAAGAACTGATTCCGTCCAAATCAATATGAAGGAAGTAATTTCTTTTGCCGAAGACAATGCCTCGGCACTCGAAGAAATTGCCGCCAGCATGGAAGAACTGAATAATTCGATGACCTCGGTGACCTCAAGCATCCAGGAAATTTCCGCTGCTTCTTTTTCACTGCAAGAGACAACCAAAAACATGAGCACTGATTAAACCAACAACCTCCACGGCAGTATTTTTTCCCACCGACTGTTCTCCTGCCAACAAACGCTTTCATCTAAGTTTTTTTATCCAGCAATCCTCCCAGCTGCTTTGCATTGACCACTGCCTGAGATTGCCAGTGATTATTAAAAAAAACAAAAGTCTCTTTGGCCAGATAATCAATCCGGCTGATACGCGGAACCCAGTCAGCCAATTCCGTTTCCGTGTATAAATAATTATAGCGTTCCCACGGTTCTGCATCTTTTTTATACCAGGTTTCTTTATTCCTGCCATGAAACCGGATATACCCCACCGTATTGGTTACTTGATCATTCGGCGAGAGTAAATTTTTAATATCCGGCTCATCCACGTTGACGGTCCCTAACATCATTTCCTTTAAAAATGTCCGTACAATTTGACTTGCCCAGCTTTTATGCCGGAATTCCACCACCAAAGGTACGGCGGTACGCAAGCGTTCTTTGAGATCTGCGAGATACCCGCGATTCTCGAGATTGTTTGGAAATGAATAAGGAAATTGAATGAGCACTGCGCCCAGGCAGCCGGCAGCTTGTAAGGGTTTCAACGCTTCCTGGAAAGCCCGATACTCCAGGGTGGCTGCCGTACGCTGATGGGTCATTGATTGATGTGCTTTCACCACAAAGCGTACCTGACCTGATGATTTGCGGAGCATACTCACCATCATCGCAGCCGAGGGTATCCGGTAATAAGAAGCATTGATCTCGCAGGCGGAAAAATGTCGGGCATAATAAGCCAACATATCCTGCTGCGATATTTTTTCGGGATAAAAGCGACCTTTCCAATCTGCATATGAAAAACCGGATGTGCCGATATAAATCATCTCTAACCTACATCACCATCATGCCTTTATCAATCGAGGTCAACTCCAAAGGCAGAAGAAAACTGATCACGCTTCCCTTGCTGTTTTTGGATTCAGCCCAGATTTTCCCGCCATGACTCTCAACAATATATTTGGCAATGGTCAACCCCAACCCGGTTCCTTCCTGCCCGCGCGTTTGCGCATTGTTAATCCTATAAAAAGGTTCAAACATCGCGTCAATCTGATCTGCCGCAATCCCTTCGCCATCGTCTTCCACACCAAATAAAACCGCTGGAAACAAACCCGGAGATTTAAATTGCACTTTCGAATGCACCCAACCGGGTTTCATTTTCACCGCACTTACTTTTTTTACTGATAATTTAATCTTCCCTGAAGAATATTTCAATGCATTTGAAAACAATTTAATCAATACCTGTTGAATTTTTCGTTGGTCCCCAATCAGACGCGGCAAGGATTTCCCAACCATCTGAACAGAAATTTCTTGTTGAATATGCTCTTTTATTTCCGCAATGGCAGCCGCAACCAAATCCTGAATATAAAACGGCATAAGTTTCAAGGAAACTTTACCGGCTTCAATATTCATCAAATCCAGCATATCATCCAAAATATTTGTCAAACGCTGCGATTCCCGGTGGATACTGTGCACGTATTTTTGCCGAATTTCCTCTGAGGGTTTTTTCTCAAGCAGCAAACTGGTAAATCCCAGAATACTGGTCATCGGCGTCCGCATGGTATGGCTGGCAATCGCCACAAACTCTGATTTCATGCGGTGGATCTCTTTTTCCTGACTTATATCCTTAATAACGATTCCACGCCCGATAAAATGGCGCTCACGATCTCTTACCGGAAACATCACCAACCGTATATCCGCCAGCTCCGGTTTTTGCAAAGTGCATTCCAAAACCGGCTGTTCCATAATAGTCGTCAATGCATGCAAATAGGCTGCCTGCACGACGTAGGGTTCAGTCGTTTGACGTAAAAGCTGTTCCGGAATAATTGAAGCAGACGCGCCCACAAGTTTATAACTTGGCTGCTGAAAATAACGGGCAGCCTGATCATTGATAAAAACAATTTCTTCGTGAAAATCAATCAGAACAAGACCCTCCGTCACCGAATTAACGATCGCATCCAGCTTACCCTTTTCTTCAATTAAATTTTGATAGAACCTGGCATTTTCCAGCGCCACTGCCAGAATGCGTGCCAGCGTTTCAAACTGCTGGATTTCATTTTGATTGTACTGCCGGGGTTTTAAAGAATGGAGCGACACCAAACCATATGTTTTTTGACGCCCCACCATGGGAGCATACAGCGAATGGCATTCGGGATAATCTTCTTCCGGATTATTTTGCTTTTCATCTCCTCCCCCGTTTGGTTTTCGCAGATCCCCGCCCGGCAATGAAACGGTAAGCGCATCAATATGAAACGGCCGCTCCACCGCGCTCACCACGCTGCTTTTTTCCAGGCATTTTTTATAAGGATCCGCATCCGCTTTGAGCCGAACCTCGTTTTTATAACGCCGGGAAAGCCCGGTGGCATGTTGCGGATAGAGTTCTTTTTCTTTTTCATCAAACAAATAAACACCGGAAATTTTAACATCATAAAAGCGGCACACATAATCAAGCAATATTTCACAGAATTCCTGGATATTAAGATTGTTGGATATTGCTTCGACCAGTTTGAAAAGACTGGAAAATTTATGCTTCATAAAAGACTGCTGCACATTAATAATATTTTCCTGAAAGCGCAAATACGGTTCAACCAACCCTACTTCCAATCGATGAAAAAATGTTTGGATTTCAGAAAAAAAATCGAGCAATTCAGACAATGTGGTTCCAGGATGTTTTTCAATTCCTTTTTTCAAGTAACGCATACTGACCTCCTGCGCCACCTGAAACATGCCCATCACGTCAGTCAACGGGTAGCCTTGCCGCGCCCGGCGCTCAGCCAACGCGACAAGCATATCATCCAACTCACGCTCTGCAATTTTCTTATTCAGCAATACTTGAAACGCGATCGTAAAAATCGCCCGCATCGTCTCGCGAATATTCTGCATTTCGATTTCACTGGCACTGCGATACCGTCCAAAGCGCTCCCGCGCTTGAACCAGTGACAGCTCCACCATCTGATCCAGATTTTGTTCCAAAAAAACGACAAGTTTTTGAAACACGTCGCCCCTCCTTAACCTGTGGACATTAACCCCTTTTTTTTCGGCAATACCACCGAAAACGTCGTCTTGACACCTGGTTCACTTACCGCCCACACATGTCCCTGATGTGCTTCAACAATACGCTTCACAATCGCCAATCCCAACCCCGTTCCCCGAATCGTATGTACTGCTGTTTCAATTCTGTAAAAGGGTATAAAAATCATTGAAAGCTGTTCCGCCTGAATCCCTTCTCCAAAATCCGTAATCCGCAGTTCCACACCCGGGATCAATCCGTCCTGTTCTTCCCGGCTTAAACACCAGGTTTCATCCGGATACTTCCGGTCAATAATATCGATAATGACTTTCCGTCCCTCAAAGGAATACTTATCTGCATTGGAAAATAAATTCCAAAGTACTTGAGAAATTTTGTCACGATCAACCTGTATCACGCCCGGTTCCCCGGCAATGCTCACGCGAATTTCGCGCCGGTCCTTAATCTGCGCACGAAAATTGTCAATAACTTCATTGACCAATTCAACAATATCAACGGGTTGTTTTTCCAGCACACCCTCGCCGCTTTCCAAATAACTAATATCCAACATATCGTTTAAAATACGCGTAAGTCTTTCCGCTTCACTGTGAATTTGATTGGTATACCGTTTCACCATATCGAAGGGAAGATTTTTGGTCAACATAATTTCAGAAAAACCAAGAATACTTGTCATGGGTGTTCGCAATTCATGACTGGCAATCGAAACAAATTCCGATTTAAGCCTCTCCACTTCACGTTCATGGGTAACATCCTCAATCAAAATCCCCCTCCCGGCAAATTCACCATGCCGGTCTCTCACCGGAAAAAATTTCAAGCGAATATCCTGCCGCTTGGTTGTGGTAATCGTATATTCAATGACAGCCGGCCGGGTGGGACTCGTTTCAGCAGTTTCCAATTTGCGTGACATATTTTCCGGGTCCCGGACTTTTGAAAGCAAGTGCTCATTCAAAACCGTCAAAGGGTGCATCAGAAGATCTTCCACCCGGCGGCCGAGATACTGTGCGCCCGGTGCATTAACATAGGCAATGGCGCCCTTGGGATCAACCAGCATCAGCCCTTCGGTCATGGACTGAACAATTGCTTCAAAACGGCTTTTTTCTTCCGCAATTTTCCGGTTCAATTCGGCTTTTTCAACCGCAACCGCTTTAAGCTCCAGTTCGCGCTGCAAAAGTAAATTCCATCCCAAAACAATCATGGCAACCAAAAGCGAGGTGCCTACAAAAATCATCACCCAGCGCATGGTTTGCTGACTTACAAACGGCTGCGGGTTAAAGCCTTCACCAAACCATTGATAAAAAATCCGGTCCCGTTTCCCGGTCTTCTCCAGCACACGAAAAGCCTCCATGAGTGCCGAGGTGACCTCGTTTTTTTCTTTGCGAACCAATACGCCAAAACGGGATCGGCTAACCTCAGTCCCCACTATTTTCAACCTTTTTTCAAGTCCATGGGTACCCAAATAGTGCAACGAGGTGAGCCGTTCTCCAATATAGGCATCCACCTTTCCCTGGATAATCAGTTCAAAAGCTTCGCCGGGGTTTTTGACAACAACCAGGTAGTGACTTTTGATCTGACGCATACCCTCATACGCCGGTTCCCCGGCAAGAATTGCAATGCGTTTGCCGACCAGATCTTCCCGGTTGGCAATATCATAGGTATCATTTTGAACAAAAATAACCGAAGGACTTTCCAGATAAAAAGCGGCAAAATAAAAATCACGCGCCAAGTCCTCCGTATAACGGACAAAATGAACACAATCGATATCTCCGCAGATTAATTGTTTTAAGGTCTGGTCCTGATTGGAAGGATAAAACAGCACATTCTCTATACCCATCTCCTCGCCGACCGCACGCAAAACATTTACCGAAAAACCGGTATAAATGCCGTTGCGGTCAAGATAGGCATAGGGAGGCATACCCATGGGGCCGCCAACCGTCAGACGCTCCAAAACAGATTCCTGTTCCGGCGAGGCTTTTGCATGGCAATAAAAAACCACACCCAAAACCATCCCCAACACAAGCCAAACAGTCATGACTTGTTTCATCAAGCCTTCCTCTTCCCGTAGACCCTCCTGAGAATCATTTTCACGCGGGCAACCAGTTCCTGAGGTGAAAAGGGTTTGGTAATGTAATCGTCTGCGCCGATTTTAATGCCTTTGACTTTAGATTCAGTCTCGCCTTTGGCGGATAGAATAATGACCGGAATATCTGTGGTCGTTTTATCCTCCTTGATGCGCTGGCATATTTCAAAACCATTTATTTTCGGCAGCATTAAATCAAGAATCACAAGATCGGGTGCCTCGGTCATAACCGTTTGCAGCCCTTTCTCTCCATCCGAGCACGAAATCAATGTAAAGCGTTCATCACGAAAACTCGCCTTGATCAATTCAATCATCTGTTGATCATCATCCACAATTAATAATTTGGATGGTTCGGCTTCATCGCGCCGGCGTGTCCTGCCGGTCAAAATACCCTCATAGCTCAAGAACGGATCACCGATACGCACGCCCTCGGAGTCGATCAATAATTCCCGCAGATTACGATCATGGCCGGACCCTCTTTGTTTGATAATCATAATGGCCTTACGGATGCTGGTATCAATTTCCGCCAGGCGGAGCAGCAATACCGTATCCACCAAATAATTATAATCCGTAAGCTTAAAATCCCCGACCACTTCAGATATTTCCGAAGTGCAAACAGTGGTGACATTGGCATCGCGTAAAATACGCACCATGGTTTGAAAGGTAATATGCGCCATTTCCGAAGAGGCTGCGACCTTATTTAAAAAATTAATCGGGTCTATCACCAGTCGATCAGGACGAATCTCAGCGAGTTGTTTGCGCAGCAAGTGTAAAAATTCACCTTCACTCAAGCCTGCACTGGAAATATTAAGCAGTGTCAGACGCTCGTTACTCACATACTCGTTGAAATCCATGCCCAAAGAACGTGCATGCCGGATAAGATTACTCCCCATGTCTTCCATGGATAAATAGAGGCAGGTTTCGCCGTTTTTCAGCCCCTGGGATAAAAAGCTCAATGCCACATTGGTTTTGCCGGTACCCGAGGTTCCTGTCACCAGCACACTTTGGCCTTTAAAAAAACCGCCGCCGAGCATATCATCCAAACCCGTCACCCCGGCGGCAATACGGACACCATCACTGACATCAACTGCGGTGGCGGCGGCGGCCTGGACCGGCAATGAGGTCGGATAAACCTCCACCCCTTCTTCCGTAATTTCAAAAGGATGCCGTCCATGCAGATGTTTCTGCCCCCGGGCTTTAAAAACCTCAATCAACCGGCGCCGCTGATAATCACGTACCAGATCAAAACGAAGACGAATGTAACAATCCACCGAGTACATCCCCCAGTGCAAAAGATCCTCACCTTCAATATCTTTTATCAGAATACTGGTAATCATCTGACGTTTAAAACCATTAATAAACCGGTTGATAAGATCGCGGCCATGAACATTTTCTTTTTTAATTCTATATAAAAAATTAACCGAATCGACCAATACCCGCTTGATTCCCATGGCATGCGTAATCTGATCAAACAATCCTCCCGGTTTTTCCAATTCCTGTTCCAGGACTTTGGGCGAGGTCATAATAATTTTTAATTTTTGGTCCTTCTCCAGCTGTTTTAAATCCCAGCCGAAATTGAGCGCATCGCGGTAATACTGAGCGGGAAACTCTTCAAACGTAATAATCAAGCCCGGTTCCCCATCCGCAATGCCTTGTAAAATAAAATGCAGTCCCAATGTGGTCTTACCGGTCCCCGGCAATCCCTCTACAAGAATACTCTCACCTGCTAAAATCCCGCCAAGCATTATTTCGTCCAACCCGGCCACACCGGTTCTTAATTTTGGTGTTGTCAAGGATGCCACCTCGTCTCGTATGGATTCAGTCCTACAGAATGAAACACCACCGTCTGTCGGACGTTGACGCTCCCATCTCCTTGCATCGGAGGTGCCAAAACACCCCGCGCCACTGAATAAACAGCCTGTAAATACAGCTTTTTACTCAGCCGCCGTATTATAGCATCTGGACCTTTTTAGCGGCAAGATTTTTCAAGCACAGGAACGAACATCTTTAGTAATAAATCATAATTTATTGGAGGGGGGGATCGGCTTCTTTGGAAAGAATATCCGCTTGAAAACAAATGGTTTGATTACGACCTTTTTCTTTAGCTGTATACAGGGCCTTATCCGCATTTTTAAACATCATCTCACGGTTTTCCAATTTTTCCGAATAAGATGAAATTCCCATCGAAACTGTGATGGATACCTGTGGTACTTTTAAATCTCCCAAAAACCGGCATTCCAAAATCGAGTTCCGGATTCTCTCAGCAACAATAAGCGCACCTTCCATATTGGTCATCGGTAAAATAATGGCAAACTCCTCACCGCCATACCGGGCAACAACATCATTTTCCCGCACGGAACTTCCGGTTAACGCCGCAATCTCTTTCAAAGCCAAATCACCCGCCACATGCCCATAGGTATCGTTGTAATGCTTAAAATGATCAATATCAAGAATAATCAAGCTAAAATCATTGCCATAGCGTTTGGAATGCGCATATTCATCTGTAAACCGAATTTGAAAAAAACGATGATTGTAGACACCTGTCAAAGCATCGGTAATTGCCTGCTCCTTGACTTTTTGATAAAGACGGGCATTTTCAATCGCCATCACGGTCTGGTTGGCAACTGCTGAAATAAGCGTAATTTCATCATCCAAAAAATCATGTATTTCCCGCGTATCATCCACTGCCAAAACACCAATAGCCTCTTCTTTGAATACCAGCGGAACGATCAACATGGTTTTAACGGTCAACATATCCCCCAACACTTCCGAAAAAAAAATTTTCTCCTGATCAGCCCCGATTTGCTGCGGAGTTAATGCTGCGAGTGTTTTAAAAAAAGCCGTATCCCGAATACTGTCCAAAGGCAGACGCATTTTCTCCAGAAGTTCCTCCTTCAATCCACTGGCAGCGACCGCATCCAGCGTCACTTTCATATCATCAAACAACCAAACAATGCATCGGTTTACACCAATGCTATCCACGGCATGACGGGTGAGCAGTGCCAAAACTTCCTTAAGCTCCAGGGACGAATTCACTTTCTGGGTCACTTCATTGAGCACTGTCATCTGAGCGGATTTTCGCAAAATCAAGTCAGCCTGCAATTCAAGCATCTGATTTTTTTCTTCCAATTCACGGGTGACATGCGACTGTTCCTGATAGAGCATGACATTTTTAAACGTAACCGCAATCTGTTGGCTGTACATCAGCAGAAGTTCTTTTTCCGTATGTGTAAACAACTCATTTTTCTTCGCCCCCACCGCCAACAGCACCCCTAAGAGTTGTTCCGAAAATACAATCGGTACTGTAAGCAAATGTGCGGCATTGCTTAAAAACGCGAGCTTCTTCTTGGATTTGCTGTAATGGTTGTCAATCCGGGCGACACACAGCTCGGCTGTCTTTCCAATCGGGCCTTCACCCATACGCAAACTATATTCACCATAAGCTTCACCCATCAAATTCGATGCACGTAAAACCAATTTTCTTTCCTGAACAGGACCATTGGTGTTTTTTTCCGGAACAAACAAATAAATTTGTTTGTTCTTCAAAAGCATTCCGGCATGAAACACAATTTTACCCAACAAAGAATCCAGGTCCAGTTCAGTTGTAATACTTTGGGTGGTATGAAAAAGCACCGAACTTTCCAGTGTCTTTTCCCGAATCACTTGATCGGTGTATTCCAAATACGTGTGCATAATTTCTAAAAGACTTAAGGTCCAGAAAGCCTCTCCGGTGCGAATAATCGCCTTGGCCGAAGCGGCGGCGAACCATTTGGGTGTCATCGCGACCACCACTTCCCGCAGTGAAATCCATACCGTGATAAATGTGCTGAAAGAACGCGAAATGGTGACCTGTCGCAGCGCGTCTTTGCGCAGCTGTTTTAGTGCCAAATCAAGCCGGTTGGCTGACAATTTTTTATTAAGTTTAAAAAGCTCAGTAAAGATAAACTCGGTAACCGAAGGAAGGAACCGCTGATTGATATCGCCAATAAGCACATCCGGCATCCGGCTGAGAAAACGATCCAAGTGCACAAGGATATCTTGGTGATTTTTTTCTATTTTCGTAAAAAGCGCTGATAATTTTTTTACATCAATTGTCGCGTTGAATTTTTCACGGCCTACTGCCATACCGCCTTCCCTTCCCAATCAGAGATTTGCATTAATAAAAATCCACAGGCTGCGCCTTAACGAAGCGCTCACACGATAGGTCATTTTATTTTCTCACAAAACCCGGTCTTTTTATACTCTTTCACTAATTCAGTTTCCCCGCTCTGATCCGGCACCCGGTATTCATACACCCTATTTATTTTCGGAATTTTCATGTCCCTGCTTAAATCACTTCATACAATCAACATGGCATCCCCATAACTGTAGAACCGGTAATTTTCCCGAACAGCCTCGGCGTAGGCTTGTTTGATGGCATGTGTGTCTGCCAGAGCACAAACCAGAATAAACAACGAGGACATTGGCAAATGAAAATTGGTCAGTAAACCCGCTACGATTTTCCATTGATAACCGGGATAAATAAAAATATCGGTCATGGCATTTCCCGAAGACACGGCGCCGTTTTGCACGGCAGCCGATTCCAGTGCGCGTGCCGCCGTCGTTCCGCAAGCAATGATTCTTCCACCCAGTCGCTTACTTTGGTTAATCATCCGGGCATTTTTTTCATCAATGGTATACTGCTCCGTATGTAAACGCCGGCCCGATACGTCCTCATCCGGTAAGGATGCAAACGTACCCCACCCCACGTGCAGTGTCACTTCCGCCACACACACACCTTTTTGTTGCAGTCGTTTCAAAATCGACTGCGTAAAATGCAGACCGGCGGTGGGTGCGGCGACCGAGCCGTCCTGCCGGGCATAAACCGTCTGATACCGTTTCCGGTCTTCGTTCTCGGTTTTGCCGCCCGGCACTTTATCCGTTCGTTTGATGTAAGGCGGCAGCGGCGTTATCCCATACCGGCGAATCAACAGGCGTGCTTTGGCGGCAGACGCAAAACGAACATGCACAATGCCCTTACCCGGTATGGCAGCAATAGTCATCCCATCCTCTCCCAGATAAAGTACCATTCCCGGTTTCAATCGCCGGCACGGTCGTGCCAACGCCTCCCAGATTCCCGGCGCGATCTCACGATGTAAAAATATCTCAATTTGAATCCCGGAAGATTTTTTCAAAGCAAACAATCTGGCGGGAATGACCTTGGTATTATTCAGTACCAGACAATCTCCCGGACGAAACCATTGACAAATATCCTTAAACACAGCATGGCGGAACCGGCCGGTTTGCCGCGGCACCAGCATAAGGCGTGAAGCGCCGCGTCGCAAGGCGTGTTGGGCAATACGTTCCGGCGGTAAATCAAAATCAAAATTACTAGGTCGCATTTTCTCCCCCAAACCGGATTGAACCGCTTAATTGCCACACCGGCCAATATCCGCCCCGGGATAAAAATGACGTAAAATATCACGATACCCGAAACCGCTTTTGGCCATTCCCAGTGCACCTTCCTGGCACATCCCCACACCATGCCCCCAGCCCTTACCCCAAAATGTCAGATTTTTGCCTGTGTCACGAAAATTAAATTTTGTACTTTTCAATTGGTCTGCACCGACCATCAATCTAAATGCCGAGGCTGCGATAATTTCCTTACCCTTGCTGTGCCGCACACCAACCTTTAAAACCCGTCCACTGCCATCCCGCCCCAGCAGATTAATGCTTTCAATTGCCCCGACACCGGTTCCGCGTTTGCGCAAACGGGCTGCCAGTTCTTTGCGTGGAATTGTCATTTTCCAGGAAGCATGCGGTCCATCATCACAAAAACCGCACGCTGTCCCATTCAAGTAGGCCATCTCACTTCCCCAGACATCCTGCACATTGGCAGTATGCCCGCCACAATTAGAATGATAAAAAGCCGCAATAATCTTGCCGCGAAAACGCATCACCTGACCAAGGGTATCCCGAACCGCCCGGTTGGTACTGAGTTTCTCAGAATCATACCCGCCATACACCTGACTGTTGACTGTGGCGTCCAGGTCGTACGGCTGTTGGGCGCGTCCGCTCATTTTATAGAGCGCAAAAGACCGCGCAGCAACCGCCTGTACTTTCAGCGCCTCTTCGGGCCATTTGGCAGGCACCTCGTTCGGGACCACACCATAGAGATACTCCTCCAACGGCACATAATTAATCACCATCAATCCGCCCTTTTCTTCATTAATCCTAATCTCAATCTGACCCCGGTAGTGCCGGTTTTTAACCTGGATCCATTCCTTGGCTTCCGGTACCAGACGGATCTTCGGACTGGCGATAAATTGACCGTTCATTAAAATCCGGCCATCCCGAATAACAATTTGGGCATCACTGGTCAAACGGATACTGCCCAGCTTTTTTTTAGTCCGCATATCATAGACACGCATCGGTCGATTGGAGGAAATTGTAATTCTTTTACTGCTCTTGGCCAGTACAACACGGACATTCCTCTTCCGGGATGATTTCATCTTCGCGGCGGGCAGGGTCACTTTGTTGGCGATGACCGTTTGCTTGACCGAAACCCGGCTGCAACCTATCAAGCCGGCACTCGTGATCAGTCCCGCTGCGAAAATCAATACGATGGCGTGAATACTTTTTTTCAGATGCAACACAACAGTCTCCTTTTTTTATCGTGCCGACGCTTCATTCATAGGTGAAGTCCGTAAATTTTTAAGAAACAGCATGCGGACACACCGTCCGGAAGGGACAATAATTGCATGTCCATACGCTGGGTTTGGGATCAAAACAATTTTCACGTATCTGTGCCGCTATTTCAGTAATGAGTTCCTCGGTTTTTAAAATCTTATCCGGATCCGGTTTGGCAACACCGGTTAATCCGCTATCCAGAAAATAAAGCACCACTTTTTCCGGCAATTTTTTTTCCATATGGAGCCATGCCGCAGCATACATTTTAAGCTGGAGACTTTCCCGGGCTTTTTTGTCCGCTTCCTTTTGCTCAAAAACTTCAGAACTTTTAAAATCAATGATGCTGACCTCGCCTGACGGTGAAACATCCACACGGTCCATTCTTCCGACAATTCTGTTTTTACCGACAAAATAACTAAAAGAATGTTCAATATATGTTGGTTCTACAGGGTTTAATGTATAATTGTTCATAAATAACTTTATTGCAGCAATCCCGGCGTTAAGGCGCAATTCCTCATGTTCTCTGGAAATAAAGCCCTCATTGACCCATGTATCCTTAAAAAGACCAATCACATCATCCTCGTTCAGCAGCTTCCCCCGCAGACGTTGACGGTAAAATTCCGAAACCGCAGTATGCAGTGCTTTACCGTATAAAATTGCATGATGCGGCAATACGGGTATTTTCAGCAAATGAATATATTTATATTTCAGCGGACAGGTTTTAAAATCATCAATTTGGTAAAAAGAGAGTGAGAGCGAAGCATCTTTTCCCAAAATTCCAACGGAATGGATCTCAGGCGCCTGTTGGGGTGCATGCCGCTTTATTTTTTCCAATGATGACAGGGTCACCAATTTTTGCTCATCCGGGACCACTTCTAAAGACTCAAGCACAAACCGGGAAACTTTATAGGCCCGTGCTCCGCCATAATCGCGCGCCGAAGACATGAGGAGCTGTTCTTTTGCCCGTGTCATGGCAACATAAAACAGTCGTCGCTCCTCCCCCAAAAAAGGATCTCCGCCGGACAATTCTTCTTTGGCCAATTCAAGCGGCAATGCCAATGCTGATGACCGGTTGATGGAAGGAAATCGATTTGCCGCCAGCCCGGGTAAAAATACAATTGGAAACTCCAATCCTTTTGCACGATGAACTGTCAAGACATTGACCGCATCAATCTCTCCATCCATCTCCGATGTGCCGGGATCATCTCCAACAGATTCAAGCATCGTCAAGTGCTCGACAAAATGGATTACTTTATCCGACTGGGCAACATGTTCATATTTTTGCACCACATTAAAAAACTTCGAAAGGTTCTTGATAATTCTGTCTGCCGCAATGGTTTGCGCTTCAGTATAGTTGGCCAGCAGACGGCTCTCAGTTAAAAACCTGTAAAGAATCTGGCCGGTCGGAAGCGTGCGGGACATTTCCAAATACCGCTCAAGATCATCCAGGATTTTTTCCCCGGCCGCTTTTCCTGCATCACTTAAAAACGCATCACGATTACGCAATGCCTGCTTGAGCATCCGCTGCATGGGTTCATTTTTTTTTCTGGATTCCGCAGCCAGCCATGCCAGATCGACAATCGGCATTTGATAAACTTCCGAAGATGCCAATGCATGCAACGCCAGTCCATCCGCAGGATTGGCAATCAAACGTAAAAACGCAATACACAGTCTGACTTCAGGCTGCCGGTACAGTCCTTGATTTCCTGAAAACCGAAAAGGGATCCCCTGCATATTCATGGACCTCAAATAGGGATCTGCATGCCGGTTCGCTCTGACCAGGAGTGCAAATTCCGACCAACCCCGGTCTGTACTTAATTTAAACGATTTGAGTCTTTCGGCAATCCAATCGGCTTCTGCCGATACTGTTTCAAAACCCTGATACAAAACCGGCACACTCTCGGTACGTTGCGAACGCAGCCTTTTGTTAAGCTGCTTTTTCACCTCCAGGCGTTCAGGATTGTTATGCTGGATAAGACGATAGGCAGCATCCAGAATTGTTTGCGTCGAACGGTAATTTTCATTCAAGACCTTGATGTCGGCTGATGGATAATAGTGCGTGAATTGCAGAATATTGGATATGGCGGCACCGCGAAATTTATAGATACTCTGATCATCATCCCCCACCACGGTAATATTCCCATTCTCACCGGCCAGCATTCGCAGCAAAGCAAATTGTGCTGCATTGGTGTCCTGAAATTCATCCACCATGATAAACCGGTAACGCTGTTGATAATCCGCCAGCACATCAGGATGTTCCCTAAACAGTTTGAGCGTCAGGGTAATCAGATCCCCAAAATCCGCCAATCCGTGCTTGAGCAGTAATGCCTGGTAGCATGCATAAACATGCGCCAATTCTTTTTGTTTTTCCCAAGCAGCAATATCCGCAGGTTCGGCATCTTCACTATTATGTGTTTCCAACTGGTCGCAATAAGCCAAATAGGTCTCCGGCGTCACATCTTCATCTTTGGCGCGTGAGATCACACGCAAAATCATTTGTAAATGCCGGGTTGGATCTGAGAGCGGTCGCAATTTATCCAGGCGGAGATCAAAAATATGTTCCCGTAGAAAGATGAGTTGCTCCGCCGTGGAGAGAACTTTGTAATTCGGATTCATGCCCAAAAAAACACCCTGCTCGCGCAATACCCGGTCACCAAAGGCATGAAACGTACAGATGGTGCTATCGGTAAATCCATACGGCACCAATAAATCCACCCGGTTTTCCATTTCTTCAGCTGCCTTGTCCGTAAATGTCAGTGCCAGAATTTCCTTGGCGGAACAAAGCTTGCTGCTGACCATGTGGGCAATACGTTTTGTGATCACTGCGGTTTTCCCGGTACCGGCACCTGCGACCACAAGTTGCGGTCCACGGCCATGGGTCACTGCCTGCTTTTGTCCGGGATTCAGACCCTCAATAATTTTTTCCAGAGCGGATAATTTCATAGATGGATTACAACTTCAATTTGATGGTCAAGACGCCTTGCTGTTCTACTTGCTGCCAGTCATTGGGCAAAGGATCAAATAGAATCTTTCTTGCCAACTCAATCGCCTTTTGGTCTACATAGGGATACCCGGAGGTCTCCAGCAAAATCGCGGTTTTAACATCCCCTTCCGGCAATACCACCAGGGTCAAACGCAAACGCGTCTCTTCCGTGATCACAGTTTTCAGTGTGGAAAAATCCGGTTCTTTATACCCACGGGCGGCAATATCCCCCGAAAGACTTAGTGTCCCGGTTGGTGATCCGGGTGTGCCCCAATCACCTGCCCCCCGCCCCTCGGCAAGTTTTTCATCGGATTGACGCAAACGCGCTTTTCCGGCACCAATGGTTGTGCCGGTCCGGTCCCGGGATAATTCACGGATTATCTGTTGGCGCCTTTTTTCCCGCCAGGCGGCAATCTCCTCCGGCGTATGAGTCTGTCCGGTTTCATCCTGAACCGGACTGCCAATGGCGTCCCCTTGCGCCTTCACCCCCTCGTCAACCGATTTGGGTGCGCTGCTCCCGGCCAGGGTCACCTCAATCAACATAGGCATCTCTGCGATTGTGGCTTTTTGCAATTGCATACCGCTAAATAAAACAATCAAACCAATATGCAATCCAAATGTAATGCCAAAAGAAAATCCGGTCGTACGGTCCCAGGTCACTTTTGCATAATCTCCTCTGAAAGCGCTTTCACCGGCAAGGGCTCGGCAGCCAGCACCAATTTGGCGGCACCTGCCTGACGGGCGATATCCAGTATCCTCACAGCATCGCCGTAAGGCACGTTTTTATCCGCAGAAACCGTAACCGTGGGATCACTCCCCGCTTCAAAATAATGACGTAAATTCTGCTCAATATCGCCGATTTTTACAATGGTCCCGTTTAAATAAATTTTATTCTCATCGGTCAGTGTAATTTGAAGATTCTCCGCCGTGGTAACCGCTTTTTTTGCATGAGCCTTGGGAAGATTAATATCAATACTGGCTTTCATAATCAAAGGTGTCGTCACCATGAAAATAACCAAGAGCACCATCATAACATCTGTGAGCGGTGTAATATTAATCTCGCTCATCACACGATTGCGTTGCGCGACCCGTCTCATGCGCCCCCCCGCATCCCCGGCGGGTAAGCGTCACTCTGATTTTTATGGAGCTCTTTTGACCCGTACATGCTGTCGAGAAGGTCCGATGCGGAAGTCGCCATCTCCGTATCAAACCGGGTAACCCGCCGCACAAAATAATTATACGCAATCACCGCAGGCACCGCTGTAAACAAGCCGCCGGCGGTTGCCACCAGTGCCTCGGCAATCCCGCTGGAAACCACCGATGCGCCGGCTGCCGAAGAATCCGCCAGCGCGGAAAATGCATTAATAATTCCCAGCACAGTCCCAAAAAGTCCTATAAACGGAGAAATGGAACCAATCGTGGCCAACAAAGAGAGCAGATGCTCCAAACGCAGAAGCTCCAATGCGCTTACCCGTTCCATGGCCTCGCGAGCCGAGAGCGCACCTCTGGCAAAATACCGCAGTCCCGTCTTCAAGGTGGCGGCAACCGGTCCAGGTGTCTCCTGGCATAAATCGCCTGCATCCACATGCTTATTGGATTGCACCATTTTTTTCACCTTCAGCATTAAATGTTCAACATCAATTTTGGCCATGTGATACCGAATTGCCCGTTCAAAAATGATGTACCAGGAAATCAGTGAAAAAATCATAAGGACAACCATGGTCCAGCCGCCCTTTGCCAGTAACTGCCAAAAAGTCAAATCTTGAAACATCGAGTGAAAGCCTCCTTGAGAAATTTTAGTTCATACTACAAATCTTTTGCAAACATCCATCTAAAAACCAATTCTTACGCCGCACATGAAGCTAAACGTTCTTCCGGAATACCCTTTCCATTCTTCCCAGGTATATCCCAACATATTTTCCATCTTAAGATAAACATCCAGATAGTCCAAAAGTTGATAATCCGCATCCAAACCCAGTAAATGTGCAGCGCCTAACGCGGGTTGGGTTTCCGACGGATCTCCGTACCGTTCACCCAGATAATGATACATCAGCGTAAAATGAAGCTCTGAATATGTCAACCGAAGTTCGGATTGACCTTCATGCCGGGGTGTATTGGGCATCAACAGACCGCCCGCTACATCGCTTTCCCGATACGTATAGCGAAACACCTGCGATAGGGTCCGGCTGTAGTGCAGCTCCATCTGAGCCATCAAGCCTTCTTGCTTTCCATCGGATAGTTCAAGCCGTGCAAACAGCCCGTCACCATCGCCATCCAGCCAGACCGGAAAAGCCGTACTGTTTTTTCTAAACCAAGCCACATTGGTTGACAACAGGTCCCCAAAGCGCTGACGCCAGCCAACCTGATAATCATTTTGAACATGTTCCGCTTCCGGAAGACTAAAAAGTGCCTGACGCGGATGCTCGAAAGCCCATTCCTGTACCAAAGGCCATTGCAACCCGCCGTCTGCCAAAGCATAAAGTGTTGCGCCGATCGGAAGCACCAACGATGCTTTGCCGACAAGCTTCGAACTGTTTTTGGGGTTCACGCCATGAAATTCATCCATGCGGATGCCGGCTTCCAAATGAAGTGTTGATACAGGGCGAAACCGGAGATGGGCCGTGAGATGCTGTAAATATTCAGTTTCCCGCCACTGCTGCATCGTACTCTCCATCAGAGCTTCCTGGCTGATAATGGCGAGTTTAATCAGCAGGTTGATATCTTCTTTCATCAGCCCCTGAATATCCTGCTCGTATTCCGCGCCGATCTCGCCAAACCGGCTGCGCACCACCGGACGCTTATCCGGCGCGATACCTTGCTCATAAAAATTTCCCAAACGGGTTTTTAATAAAATATTGGAACGCGGGTTGATTTCAAGTTCGGCATTAATTCGGGCACTTCCAAACGCTTGCTCCAGCCAGTCTCCCCACCCCTGGGCCAAACCCTCAGGCTGCCGATGGGTCTCCGCCTTGCCCCGCAATCCGGCAATCAATTTTAGACCGGAAAAAGTCCTGACACCTAATTCAAAATCCATATTCCCGCCCTGATCAAAAGGACGAATTCCAAAAACCGCCGGGTGGTCCCGGCTGAAATAATCCGCCCGCAATATCATATCCACGTGTTCAAATTCATAGCCTGCGATCACCTTGGCGTCCCCGAGCCGGCTTGTTCCGATACCCGCCTCCAAAAGAAAAAGATAGCTCTTGGCAGTCACGGTATCTGCTGCCGGTGCATCCTTGTCATCTTCCAACCCCGGCACAGTTACTTTGCCAAGATCTGCCGGCATTTCTTTGGTTCCCAACATGGGATCCATCAGCAGGAGGTCTCTGCGTTCTGCGGTAACTCTATACTGGCGGTCACCTCTGACAACAATATCCGGTAATTTCAAAGTAGGCCTGTTTTTGTCCGCACCTGCTTTGCCCCGGTCCGGTTCATTGGCGTCCGGCGCATCCAATTGCGCTCCCACTTTATCATGGTCTCCGGAAAGCTTGCCGCCGCGTTCTTCCGCAAAAACCGGTGTCTGCACGACAAAAAAAGACACGAAAAAAATGATCCAAACGGATTGTTTGATTACCGAGTATTCTGCTTGATTATCCCATACCATCATTCGTCCCTTTTCTTCCCATCAGGAGATGCGTTACCCGCCGGCGGTGCCGGAATGGATTCCAGTGTCGCGAGTTTTTCCTCAATTAACCGTATCCTGGCTTTAGCTGATTTTTTCCAGCGTTTATCATGACTAAACCGTGTGATGCGCTTATACGTACTGATCGCAGCGTCAAATCGCCCGGTCTTTTCATAGATTTCAGCCACCCGTGCCAGTGACGTCACCGACCAGCGCTGCACCGCAGGAAACCGGTCTGCGACCTTGGTATATTCATTAATTGCCGTATTATATTTTTTCCGTGTTTCGTAGATATCACCAATCCAGAACTGCGCCTCAGCGGCAAACTTGGCCGGAGCCGCATCCACAATTTTTTTATACTCTGCAACCGCATCGGAATAATGACGTCCATCCTGTAACGTGTAGGCAATATGCATTTGGGCTTTGAAAGCAAGGTCGGTTTGCGGATAAAACTCCATAACTTCCTCATACGCCTCGCGTGCTTCCACATCCAGGCCGAGACGCTTATACGCCATGGCTTTATTAAACCTGGCATCTGCCGCCAATTTATTATCCGGATGTTCTTCGACAAACAGATCATAGAGGTGTACTGCCTGATCATATTCCCGCACTTTGAAATAACAGGTCCCCATCCAAAATGCCGACTTCACCGCCAGTTCCCTTTCCGAATGATCGTTTTTGATTTTCCGGAAATACGCCAGTGCCTCATTGTAGCGGCGTTCCTTAAAATCACACCAGGCCAGCCAGTACAAAGAATTGACCACCAAGGAACTTTTGGGATACTCCAACAGCAGGGCTTTAAATTCCAGACGTGCCCGCTTATACTGCTTGCGATGATAATAGTGCTCGCCAATCCGGTACTTCACATCCGCTGAAAGCGGACTGTGCGGATATTTCTTCACAAATCGACGCGATGCCTCAATCGCTTTTTTATGCTCTCCCAATTGATAATAGGACCATTGAATCCCATACAGGGCATCCGGCACCAAAGGATCTGAAGAATATTTATTCACAAAAGCCTTATACTGAGTTATGGCCTTTTTATATTTTTTGTCATTATAATAACTAATCCCGACGCGTAAGTAAGCATCGGTCGCAAGATGGCTCTTGGGGTATTTTTCCTGCATGGCCGCAAAAAGTTTTCGCGACTCCGCAAAAAATCCTTGTCTGAATTTCGCCCACCCCGTCCAGTAGAGCGCCTCCCCGGCCAGCGCATGTTGGGACTGCTCTGCTTGCAAGCGTTCCCACCGAGCAATCGCCCGCGAAAATTTCTCCATTCGGTAAGCACTCCACCCACTTTGAAAAAGCGCTTCATTATATTCCACTTTTCCCGGATAGCGGCTGATGACGCGCGTATAATATTCATCCGCTTTTTCATAGGCTTTGCGATTAAAGGCAATATCACCCAAACGCATCAGGGCATCCGCCTGGACCGGTCCTGCCGGATAAAGCAAAATAATGCTTTTGTAAACCGGCTCTGCTTGCGCATACTCTTCCGCACGAAAATGAGTCCAGGCAATCCCGGATTGGGCAAGTGCCGCTTCCCGCCCCAGAGGATACTCCTGCAAAACCTTGGAATATTGATTACGGGCTTTTACGTCCTTTTGCAGTTTAAAATAGACATCTCCCAGACGCAGACAGGCCTCAGATACAATGGCATGGCCCGGAAACCCGGCAATCACGCGCTCGAATTCATCTCCGGCGTTTTCATAGCGCCCCAAAGCAAATTCACTCCACCCCGCCCAAAACATCGCCAGCGGCGCCCAAACCGACCGGGGATAATGATGATAGACATCCTGATAGACTTTGGAAGATGAATCAAAGCGTTCCATTTTATAGAATGCATTGGCCATCAGATACAGTCCCTGTGCGGCAAGTTCTCCACTCGGTTGGGTCGTCATCATTCTTTGAAACAAATTGATGGCAGGATTATATTTTTTCTGCTGCACCCGGCACCATCCGGCAGTATACAGTGCACGCGGGACCACGGTATTGCCCGGATAGCGAACCGCCACACTTATAAATTGTCTGACCGCCTCATCATATTTTTCCTGCTTGGCCAGTGCCATGCCCAAACGCAGATTGGCCAAAGGCGCAACCGCATGCTTGGGTTGTTTTTCCAACAATTGGCGCAGCGTCGCTTCCGCTTTTTCAGGTTGCTGATTAAGTAATTGCGCAACCGCGCTTCCATACCAGGCATACACAAACAGTGTTCGTTCCGGAAATTGCCGCATGCATTGGCGGTAACTCTCCCGGGCCGCTTTATATTTCCCCAGCGCGGCAAACGATTCCGCCCGGTAGTACAACGCCTGACAGCGCAACGTAATTGGCTGATCCTCGGTCACCAGCTGTGCAAAGCTCTTTTCAGCCATCCGGTAGTGTGCCTGACCTGCCGCGGTAGCGGTGGCGCCGGCGGCTTCAATCCGTGCTATTTCATAATGCGTCCAACCTTGCGAATAAATGGCATACGGCATCAAACGATGTTCCGGAAATTTGTTTCGAAATACGGCAAAATCCAGTGCTGCTTTTTCGAGTTGTTTGCTGCGATACCTCGCCTCAGCCAGCCAGTAATGCGCTTCGGCGGAAAGATAATTGGAAGGAAATTCCTTGAGAAAGATTTCCAGTTCATACACGGCTTCATGATGCCGTCCCAGTTCAATTTTACATCTGGCCAGGCGATACCGGGCTTCATCCCGGTATTGACTCAGGGTGTAGTATTCCAACACGCGCTGAAAACCAATCTCCGCGCGGTAAAATCCCCCCTCCTTATACCAGCTTTCCGCCAAAAGGTACTGCACATCACCGGCGCGCGGATGCTGGGGATAGCGCTCTAAAAAAGAATTAAACTGTGAACGCGCCAACTGAAAAGTACGGCTCTGAAATAATTTCACCGCAAAAGAAAAATGCTGTTCCGCCGGCATCATGGCAGACACCAAGGCCGGCCAGGCAAGCATTGCAACGAGGAGCACCAGGAGGCAGCGCAGACGCTGTTTAAAAGTCATGAAAATAATCCCATTTTCGTTTTTTACACCCATCCCCGTGACGCGAACGTTCTTAGCGCGCTTGCTGTGCTTTAAGCTTTTTTCCAACCGCCCATTTCATCAAAGGCGGCATCAGCAAGGTTGTTGCCATACACATGGCCACAATAATCGCATAAACATCCTGAGAAAACAGATTCATCTTGGCGCCGATGGAGGCAATAATCAGTCCAACTTCACCTCGCGGCACCATACCAATACCAATAATCATGCTCGAATGAATCCCGTCTTTGAACACGGCGGCGCCGCAACCGATCAGTTTGGTCGCAATCGCCATCAGGGTGACAATCACAGCCGTGGTGATAATAGAGACGGAACCAAAAAGGAAAACATTAACCTGTGACCCCATTACCACGAAAAAGATCGGAACAAATAAATCCGCCATAGGTTCCATTTTCTTCTCCAATTCATATTCTTCCCTGATTTCAGCAAAAATCATTCCTGCCAAAAACGCCCCGATAATTGCGGCCAAACCGATCATTTGCGCCAGCGCGGCCAGCCCAAAACATACCACAAGGGGAATAATAAAAGACATATTGCGGGTTTTCATTTTTTTGACCGGATGGAATATCTTATTCACCAGCCATGTACCAAGTACCAAAACAACCACCACAAATGCGACTGCCATAAAAGAAATTTTAATTAAGGCCCCCAGGGAAAACTCACCCTTACCGAGACCGGCCACAACTGCCAGCACAATCATGCCCAGAACATCATCAATCACGGCGGCACCTAAAATAATCCTGCTCTCGGTGGTTTTTAAAAATTTAAGATCCGCCAGTACACGGGCCGTGATCCCCACTGAGGTCGCCACCATGGCGGCCCCCAAAAACAGCGCCGTTTTATAATCATGGTTCAATGCGGCAAAATATGCATACCCGGCCATAAACGGCAGTACCACGCCCATTAAAGCGACCAAAGCCGACTTCTTTCCTACTTTGAGCATCTCGGATAATTTGGTTTCCAACCCGACTTGGAACAGGAGAAAAATCACGGCCAATTCAGAAATAATCATGAGAATTTCGCCTTCATGAATCCATCCCAGCGCATGCGGGCCGATCAGCATACCCACCATGAGTTCACCCACAACGGCGGGCTGCTTAATCTTCTCAAATATTTCCCCCACCAGCTTGGCAGCCACAATAATAATAAACAATTCCAACAATATTTTCACCAAGGCATCATGCATTATTTTTTCTCCTTATTTTCAAATACAATATCGTCAACGCTGTTACTTAAATAGTTGTCATCCCTCGAGCTGTCTTAGGTATTCAGAATAATCATGACTGGATCGTTTTGAGTGACATATTAATGCGCCGCACCGGATGTCTTAATCCTGGAAACGTTTTGTGAAAGCCAGGTCAGGAAACGGCTGACCTCCGCCCGGTTTTTCAATTGATAACCCGCCTTGGATCGGGCAGCGCGCGCGGTACCGCCCATGACAATGCCCATGCCCTCCCGACCCATTTGAGAAAAAATTTCTTCATCATTTTCATCCGCACCCATATACATAACAAACGGCCGGCGCCGCGGTGAAGAAAATTTATTCCATATAAACATCACTGCCCGGTTCTTGCCCCACCCCAGACGAGGACGCATAATCAATTCATGTCTTGCTTCATAGAGTGTAAAAGAATCCATCACCGGCGTCCATACCTGTTCTAAGAGCAGCCGGGTTTTTCTCTGAATAGGTGGTTTTGCCTTGGCAATATTCACCGAGAGTGAGTAAATCCGGTTATCCATGATGACTCCCGGCAACGCTTTCAAATCACCCTCTAATTTTTTTATCAGCGGAGTTAATTCCTGACGTACCCGTTTGGCTTCGCCATGGACCACATTAAGATCCGGTCCCGCTATCTCCATACCATTATTTGCTAAAAAATAAATCCCGGAAAAACCAACCATTTTTTTCAAATCTTGCTGAGAACGGTTGCTGACAACCGCCAGCGTGAGCGCATTTTTTTCCGAAAGCTCGCGCAATTGTTCGCGGTCCTCCGGTTCGAGCGCCATGGGCGCACCGACCGCACTGGCTGGAATTAAAATACTGTCATAATCAATAAACAATAACAAGCGGGTGGCTGCTTCCAGACGGTGTTTAAGAATTTCCAAAGTTGCCTTATTGATAAGTGCCTTCATGGTGCTCCTGAACCTTCGTATTTTATTACTAAATGATTCTACTGCAAAACTCAAAAAAGTCATTGCAAGCAGTTTGCCCCGCGTATGCGGGGTGCCCGCGACAATCTAATTTTATTCTTATAAAATCAAGATTGCGACCACAGGGAGTCCCGGACGATTTCCCAACTGGTCGGGACTTCGTCGCTACCGCTCCTCGCAAGGACAGCAACCAGAGTTTTGCAGTAGAAATATTAAATTACCATAAAACCCCAAAAATTTAAAGGTTTTTTCATCTTCTCACAAATTGACACTCTTGGCCACGGCATCCAGTTGACTTAATTTTTGGTCAACTTTTTCTAAAAATTCAACATCTTCCCGATTGTAATGCAGCAACAAATCAAGTGCCGGTTGATCCTGCTTTTCAATCCAGGCAGCCCACAAGGACATGGCCTGCATCCCATCCACACCCTCGGTTTCCCGCACAAATCCCAATTGCCGTTCAACCGACTTCAATCCGCCTTTTAAACGATGTTTCCAGCAGCGAAACATAATATCTTCATGCCGGTAGAGTGATTTTAAGTCCAGACCCAAGCGGCGTTTAATCACCGGCAAGTCAAACCGGTCGCCATTGTAGGTTTTAATGACCCCTACCTCAGCTACAATTTCCAAAACATTGGCAGATGTCACTTCACTGCCAACCAACTGCCGGGTGCCTTCTCCAGGGACATAGACACCCACAATGGTAATGCTGCCCTGATAGGATGTCTCGATATCCAGATACCCTATTTTCACCTGTCCCGCCATAGTTCTTAATTCCTTTTCCCGGTTGCCGTTAGATCATACGGCGGGTAATCCAGCGCTGAAAAAACATATCCTGAACAATATACTGATCACCCTGACGATCAATCACCTGCCTGATTAACAGACGGTTCAAAGATTTTTGCACTGTTGAAAAACTGCCCAATCCAAACCGCGCCACAAAATCCTGCGAAAATATTTTCTGACCGCCGCCTTGACAAATGGCGGCAATGAGATTTTTCTGATGAAGTGAAAGATCGGACCAGATATTTGAATAGTATTCCGCATTGACCTCTAAAATCGCCTCAATGGCTTGGGCCAAATTTTTATTGGTAATAATCTTGCCGCTATGTCCCTGGTTCCATAATTGACGGCATACCAGTTGGGTATAATTTGGATGTCCGCCTGACACTTCCAGAATTTCATCAATGATGCCTTCAACAATTCTAAAGCCGGTATTTTCAAAGCGGGTTTTAATGTAAGCTTTCATATACCGTTCTTCGATTTTCTCCAGAGTCAGGTAACCAAATGCTTTCAATTCCTCTTTTTTAGCGGGTTTTAAGCTCAGCAAGAGATATCCCACACCCTCATGCTCAGCAGCAATTTCCCGTAAACGACGCCGAAACTTCTCACTCAAATTCCCCCCCGCAGTGACCTCATCAAAACAAACCACACAGGGACGTTTTTTATAATTCACCGTATACTGCGCAAGCTCCAAAACCGAATTGGCAATACTCTCAATATCCCCGCCCTCTTCCAGATCAAGAATCAACTCATCATTTTCTTCCAGTTTCAACGGCAAGTTCTGTTTAATCGCGGGGTCCAATTCCTGGATAAAAGTTCGCAACTCTTTGGGTTGACGGAATGCGGCGCGCAACAACTCTGCTAAATATATTTCAATAAAGCGGGACGGTGAATACGCTCTTTCCAAATCAACATAAACCGTTATCACACCGCGATGTTCCATTTCACTGAGCGCCTTGCGCGCCAAGGACGACTTGCCATACTGAGGCGGTCCATAGACGATAACATTCTTTAAACCCGACAATTCTGAAATAAGATATTCCCGCTCACGATAACGATCTGTAAAAAAATCTCCGGTTACCGATTCGCCATATCGAAAAGGATTGCGATTCACTGTCTCAGCTCCCATTACTCTATTTAGTGTATGTTACGCTTTTAAGCATAAATATACACGATCTTTTTGTCAAGCACATTTCATCATTTTTTTAATATCAACCTGCTGTGCCGAGTGACCTTCTAAAAAAAAAGCGGCTGCTGTTATAAACAGCAGCCGCTTCAAAACATCAGGTTGCTTATTTCGCACCTAATACGTTGTCTTTCAAATCTTTACCAACTCTAAACTTAACAA
Source organism: bacterium (assembly GCA_021108215.1). Lineage (NCBI taxonomy): Bacteria > bacterium. The sequence continues at coordinate 179,471 of JAIORK010000049.1, forward strand.
CGGTCTTTGCAGGAACCTTAACCATTTCACTGGTCTGAGGATTGCGAGCCATACGGGCATTACGTTTTTTAACTGTAAAAATACCAAGACCCGGCACTTTATATTTTTTCTCTTTCTTCAATACTTTGTAAAGCAGTGTGTTCTGAGCGTCGAGGAATTCCTGGACTTCTTTTTTCTTCATTCCAGTCACTTCCACTAATTTGTTTAACATCTCGGTTTTTGTCAGCACCCTTGTTCCTCCTTAAAATTTAGTTGACTTTCGGAAGGCCTTATTTATAAGGCTTTCCATATCACCTAGTGAGCAAATTATAGAATACCACCATATTTAGTGCAAGCTTTTTTTATACTAAACTTCATGTAGTACCCTTTATTTAGGGGTCTCATCGAATGCCGGATACATTATAGGCTATATTCCAGAGGATAAATTAGAGGTTACTGCTCAGAAACCATTATTTTAAAAGGGTTAATCAAATAATACTTCAAAACGAATATTTACGCCTGATCTTAAAAACAGGCAGTAAATTATTTCGTAAAAAGTAGAAAAAAATACATTTTTTTTACTTTTTTTCACTATCAACCGTGCTCAGGCTCTTTTTATCTACCTAATCTCCCCAAACAACGATTAAAATAATGAATTTTTGTAGAGACACACGGACGTACATCTCTATTGTAATTCTATCGCGAACCGGACTCTATCCGTCTTGATGGCAATTAAATGCCGGCCATAATCCGGGCGTTGATTAGCTCCTTCACTCCCGCTTGCCTGCGGATTTTTTGAGTTCCTGGAAAGCCGCTTCAACTGATTCCCAGCGCTTGTTCAAATTTTCACGATAGTCTATCCAGCTCGCCTGGTTCTGCGTACTGACCGTTTCTAATTGTGTCCGGAAAGCATCTTGGGTCTTCTCAAAAAGATCACTGCTCTCCAGCCATTTTTCTTTGGCCTGATCGGATAGTTTCAAGCCGCGCCCCTGGAGCATTTCCAAGCGCATTTCCAGATCCTGTAGTTGCGCCCGCATATCCGCCTCAAATACCCTTATTTTTTCTTGAAACCGCACTTCTGAAACTCTGTTGGTCTGCGGAGCAGGTCCGCAGCCTGCACCTAGTATCAAACCAACACACAAAAGTATCGTAACTGTTTGAGCCGCCTTTTTCATGATTTCCGCCTCCTGTAATCGGGGCAATTCCGCTGCCCCATACTTTCCTATTATGGCTTTGCGCTACTTCACTACCACTTTCAGTACTTCCTTTTCCTCGCCATTAATCATAAATACCCGGTGCAACTGCGGCGCACTGCCACGTCAAACACTGCCCATTGTCTTAGGTTAGTTAAATTATACTGCCGTGTATTATTAGTGTCAATCAGGGATGCCACACATGGAAAATAAATTATTAGTTTATACGCCTCAAATCAAGCTGACGTACTGGTTAATTTTTGCTTCCACTGTTTTTTAGGTACAAAAAATTTAATGTCAATTTTCACACCCTGCCCGGAAAGCAATTCCGTAATCCTGGCCAACCGGCGATTGCGCACCACATTGGCCGCAGGTTGTACAACCGGGGTGGCTTGCGCAAACAGACCGCTGCCTGGTTTGAATTCGACTTTCATCGGCATGCCCAAGGCAGACATGCAATCTTCCAATAAATAGCTTATACGCTCTTCCCTGATCTCCACCGGCAAATTCTCATCGGCTGCAGTATTCACGGCTGCCCGGAAGATTTCATCCATCAGCACGGTCGCCGCATGTCCGTACATCCAGGTCCGAGAGTGTGATTGCGCCAATTCATTCAAACTTTGGTACATACGATCTGTCATGAGTTGCCGCTGGAAATCCCTGCCTGGAGCTTGTGCCAGTACGCTTTGGAGCAAATACTCCGGTTCAATGCGTTGCAGGATAGCTGTCGATTGGGAATGCATGAACACCATGCCGGTTAAACCCACCAGTGCCGCACCGCCTGCTAAAACCGCAACAACCGGCAATGCACCGATACTCACCAGCAGCACGGCCGCGCCGGCTGCCAAGCCGCTTAATACACAACCTTGCTGTATCGTACGGTAAAGTGTTCGCGCGGACAGTTGTTTCCGCTGATCCTTCGGTACGATCCGTTTCAACAAACGCAAACCCAGGGGTTGACGCAGCATCTGTTTAAAATCCCTTATGGATACACCGTATTTATCCTGAAATTGCCAGGCCATTTGACGCTGTTTCCAGCCGCTCGCTTCCTGATGCGCCTGCAAGCGCTCCAGCATATTATTTTTTACTTCCGATTGCCTTTCACTTAAGGCTTTGGCAATACGGTCCCGATCATTTACATTAAATTCTCCGTCAAACGCCTTTTGTACCAGACCATAAACCGCAGCGGAAAGCTTCGCGGTTTTCTGCAATTTCGATTTTTCCACGGCGGAAGCCTCTTGGGCGCGCGTTTCCCATTCCCCGACCCGAATCCGAAGTTCACCGCCTTTCCAAATATAGGCCTGTAAATAGGCGCGCAGACGGTTGGCAGGTGATACATCGCGCAAGGAAGGTTCCAGCTCGGCCAGGCGGTCCAGTTTCCCCTCCAACAAAGTCTTTTCCTGCGCGCTCCACAGGTGATCAATCGCAATATCCAAAAGTTGTGCTACGAGCATTTCCGGAATTTGATTATCATAGACATGATCTGTGGCAGGTAGAATGACCTGGCCGACCTTGCGGTCTCCGACCTCAATCTGCTGTAACAATTCGGATTGGAGTACCTTATCCGGCAGCATGGACAGACCGGCTGCCAGCATGCGCATCCAACCCGTGGTGGCTGCTCCCTGTGAGAGAATCAATTCTTTGCCAACACCGTACTTTTTCCACACTTCCCTAAAAGCAGCCACTGCCTCGGCATCTGAAACCTGCCCCTGCTCATCACCCTTGGCTTCCATGAGGTCTTCCCATTGTGTATAAAAATCACTCTTTTCCTGATGCTTCGACCTGACGAAGGAACCCGCCGGATCAGTCTCTTCCTCTGAAATTCTTTTGACCACCACGTCTCTGGGATCCAGCCATCTTTTCTTGTTGGGTTCCGCACGGTAACTGCGGAAAACCGCAAGCACTTCAGAGAACATCGTTCCCAGCAAGGAGCCGGCTGCCAAACCCGGATTGCCTTTTAAAACACCCGGCACCACTGCCAATGCGGTCGACATCCAGGCATTGGGCGCTCCGGCTGCTTTCTTGCTGCCGGGGACAACTTGATATTTTTCCAACAGCGGCAGCAATAGTTTGGACCCGAGTGCCAGAACCACACCAATTCCCAGCGTTGGCAAATTCATACCGGCAATCCCGAAAATACCGGTGATGGCTACTGTCCCGGCAAAAGCACCCAGGAAGGTATTACTTTTTAACAAGCCGGACATGACAGGCAAATGCGGTTCCAGGCGGGACATGACCAGGCGAACCGCTTCGGAAATTTGATGACCTAGTAATAATTTTTTTTCGAATCCATATTGTGCTTCATACTCCATGGATAATCGCTGGTGATAATTCATAAATGACCGGGCTTGCAAATAATTGTATTCTTCTCCCTGATATTTAAAAACATATCCTTCATCCCTATTCGCGAGAGCTTTCTTCATGCGAATGGTGTTGTTATGCGCACGATAATATTCCTGTCCGGCATGACCAGGTTGGCGCCACATAGTCACCGTTGCAGCAATACTACCGAATAGAGATATGAGCTTGCTGGTAGAATTGACCATGCCGGCATATTTTCCCATCGTTTGATAATATCCGTGGTCTGGACCAAATTTTTCAAGCATGGCATATTGTATAAAATCATTGCCAGCTTCTTTATACGCCTGCTGCGTCTCATTAATAAAACTGCTGTTCTTATTTATCCAATTGCCAAATGCTTCTGGTCTTGCATAAGTTAGCCATGCTGTTTCACCATGCGTCGTTTTCAATTCTCCTGCCTTTTTTGGATTGCGTTTAGCCCAAGTATGCACAAAATCATCATCCATTAGAGCATTGGCCATTGCATACGCAAACCAGTTGTTGTCCCCGTAATCTTTTTTCAATTTCGCTATTTGATCCTGAGACGTCCCCAACCAGTCTGACATTTTTTGCCAAGTGGTCGTGTAAGCATGTATCAGCCCAATAATTTGACCATCCGCCTTGAATGCACTGCGCAAGTTGGCTGCCTGATTGGCAAACCATCCAAACAACGGCATGTTGCTTGCCTTGGTTATACGCGCCATTGTTTTTTCAGCCAGCACGGTTGCGGATACACGATTGGATGTCAAATCGGCAATCCCTTGAAATTCACGTAAACGCCCAGGCAATTCCTGCTTTACCTTTTTGGCCATATACTGCATGTATTCATCGCTACCTTTTTCCACACTTACTTTTTCTGTGGTTGGTACTTCACCGGCTTGCGTGCGTCGTACTTCTCCGGCTTTGTTGGTGTCAATCTCAACCAGATAATCCCGCATGATGTTATCAAAAAGACTGAAAAATTTCTTCTGCAGTTCAATGCCGTCTTTAAACTTTCCCGATTTATCATTATCCAGATCATCAAAGAATTTTTGGAAAACCGCACGTTCTGAATCTGTGATATTGCTGATACGATTGATGTCCAGATCCAAACCCGTATTGGAAAAAACACGTTTCCCCTCAACATTGCCACGTTTCATGGCCTGGGCAAAAACATCTGAGGGCGAAAGATCCAATTTATACAAAGCAGCCTTGAATTGCAAATCCTTAATCCCATGCGGCATCGTCGCAAAAATATTCAATCCCTCGCCAATGGCAGGCGCAAAGAAATATCGCTTTTGCGTACAACCTACCTGGTCAACAATCGCCTCGTAGAATTCCTTTACAATCCCCGGACTGGTTTCATGGGTCTCCGCCATCCACTTGGCCACACTGTCCTGATTCAAGGTTCCTTGTTTCGTAATAAAACGATCAAGTGAGGTACGACATTCCTTGCTCAGTACAAGTTTGTCAAAACCATGCACATCTCCAAATGATTTAGGCATAGTATGAATAGCATCTTTGATAGCATCCACTGCCACGGAATACGTGGCTGGTGTCATGCCGTCAATGAGAACCACCTGCGGTTTTTCAGTCCGGACACTGAGTATATCTGAAACAACAATCCGAATAACTTCGCTGTTGTCAACATTTGCACCTTCCCGCCATTCTAAATCAGCCACGCGTTTATCCGTCGCTTCCACCAGTTTTTCAAAATGCTGGCGTACCATCTTATCGGAAAGCTTAATTACCTCCGTACCAATATCTTGGGCTGTAAGTTTAGCCATCCGATCAAGTTGTTTGTTGTCATTACTGGTATAACCCTGCTGAGTCCGACCATGTTCCATCAACACAGCCGCACGCTCTACAAGATACTGATCATAAGACTTTCCTTCCAGCAGACGTAATTGCACATCATCCTCAACCTTATCCAGCACCACGATCCGGTCCCCTATGCGTGCGGAAAAATGAATTTCACCACTCGCAACACTGGAATGATCACCCATCAAAGTGATTTTAGGTTCACCTGATATTTCCACCACTTGTTTACCCAATTGCTTCATGGTTGCTTCCAGACCCTTCAGGGTTCCGGAATAACCAACCACCTTGTCCATACCCAAGAAATTCATAGCCTCCAGCATGGTCACCCGTTCAGTGGTGAAATGCGCCAAAGCTTCACCGACACTACGCGCATGCTGAGAATTTTTCTCAACATAGCTGCGCGCGTTAAACTCTTTGAAAGAAAATTCTATTCCCGCATCCTCGGCCTTTTTCATTTCATAACGCATGATATTTTCAATATGCGTAAGCGCAGACTGCATGTGGTCACCGTAAATGGTATTTAGCTTGCCAAGACCATTGGTGGCGGTTCCATAGTGAGAAACACCGTTTTCATCCACCCAGGCTTTATATTCCCGACCATTGGTGTTGTACATAACCTGGGCTATTTTTTCCAAAAATCGCGCATCGCCTGTGCTACGCACGCTTATTTTTTGAACTTCAAGTGCTTGCCTGATGGTTTTCCCTTGGAACTCCCCATTTATAATTTCATAGTCAAGATTGAATCGAAATTGGCTACGAATTTCCTGACCAGGCTGAAATTCCTGGTTACGAAAAATTTCACGGGCTGTATCTGACCTATCAAGATCTTGCCACAAAATGTCCATCACTTTGGTATATTGATCCATTAAATTAATGGTGGTTTCCGTCAGCTGTTTTTGTAAGGTCGTGGAGAGATAATCCCAAACCCCGGAAGACCCTAAAATGGTGTCAGTGGTATGAAATGCTGAATGTATTTCATCCCAGGCTGCTGTCCCAATTTTCTCAAATCGCGCGGTAATTTGCGCATCCGTGAATCCCTGACCGCGCATTTCCAACACAATTTTTTTCAAACCCTCATTGGACATGGTATAGACCTTGCCCTGCTCAAACCCGTTTGCAATGACATCCTTGACCGTATCTTCGTTAATCACCACGAGACGCTTCTTATTTTTCCATGTCTCCATAGCAGGTTGCTCCTGAATCTGGGTAACCAGAGTTTCATTAGCAGTAAGATACAAAACCGGTGGCGGTTCTTTTTTATATTCAGCACGATACACATCCATGGCCAATTCCAAAGACATCACAGCTGCTGACTTGCCACCGCCCATGGATAAAAGCAGGGCCTCCCCTGCAATTTGTTTGACAATACTGTCATCCTTGCCTGCCACTTTCAATTCCAGATTCAAAAGATGCAACTCAAAAGCGCGAGTGAGCAAACGCATCTGCATATTATTTGCTTCCCATCCTTTGGCGGCACCGTACTGCTTACGCCACTCCACGGGGATTTTAATCAAGGTATCACGAACTTGTTTCAATGCTTCTGAATCACCCGCATAGGTTTTGATGGCGTCATCCACAATCTTATCAATTATTTTACTATCAAGTTCCTGAACACTGCTGTTTACTTCTGCCTCGCTGGACTTAAGTTTTTCAACGATGTCAGTCAAGACATCACCCAATTTTTCGGATTCTATTTCCATACGGTCAATAAGCGTACTGCGCACTCCTTCTGCTTCCATGATCATGCGTTTAGCGCCGCCCTTCTGTATCTTGGCGATCACATCCGCTCGCTCTACTTGCAAATCTTGTGTAGTCATTACTTCACGCCCCAGTAAACGATCCCAAAAACTGCGCTCTCCTGCCTCAATCTTGGCAATACTGTCATTCACATCCAGCAACTCGCTCACAAGTTTCACCGCTTCGCCAGAATTCTCCATATCTTCCAATTTCGGGATTATTCCCCTTTGGCTGGGACTAAAACCCGCGCGTTGTATTTTATTTTTTGCTCGACCCAAGACCTTTTCCAACTTCTTTATTTTTGCCTGATCACCCTGGTTGCGTGCCATGTCCAATTTGTTCTCTAATAAATTGATCTCCATTTCAATTTTGATGAGTTTTTGCTGAGATTGTAAATTCTTGTCAGTGATGAATTTTTCCAACATAAAATCATCTATACGCTCAACTCCCGACTCATTCAAAGCTCGCGCAAATTCTTCCTGTGCTTTTGTATTGAGCATCTCTTTGTACGCATCCAATGATCCATCCGATTTTTTGTCTTTAAATTCCCGAAAATCATCAAGTTGCTTATACAACGCCTCACTGACGACAATTTTTCCCTGCAGTGCCAACGCGCTCTTGAGCGCACGAGACTCGCTGAACTCAACAGCACGTTTGTAGTCAGGATTTTTCAGAGCTTCGACGCTGTCTATACGTCCTGCCAGAAGCTCTCCGGCAACAGCAAGAATGCGAATTTCTTTTAAATTGAATTCAGCAACCACAGCATGCGCTCTTTCAAGCTGTAATGTCCGTAATTCCTTTTTCCGCGTTTCCAAAGCCCTGAATTCCATGCGCGCAATTTCAGAACGACCACTGTCTCTAGTCGCTAAAACTTCCTTCTTATCAATAAGTTTTTCTAAATCCTGAATTTTAGTATCCAGTTTTCTTACTGTTTCGCTTCCGGCACCTTCTTTGACCAATAACAAAGATTCATTAAATGCTATTTGTTCCGCCGCCCTGAGCTCCATGCTGCGGAGTCCACTATGCATTTTATGATCCTGTTCAAATTTCCGGTGTCTGGTCAACGTCTGCTCAAGAGGCGTTACTCTTTCCGACACAATTTTCGCCTCTTGGATACGCGCTTCCACCAATCGCGCGACTTCTGTATTAACCATACGCTCGGATATCAAACGCAATTGTTCGGTAGGCACTTTTTCGAGAATATTCGAAAGCCGAGTTGGTACTTTCTCTTCAATCATTTTAAAAATTGCCGGTTGTGTATTCTCCGGTGCACGTTCCATCACCGCTGCCACCAGACGATCTGTCCCGGGATGTTTCAACAATTCTCCGGCCAGCGCCAGGTGTTGACCGGTAATATCCACAGCATTAAAAGGTTCCGCTATCAATTTGCGGATCGTCTGCTGGGTACTTATTATTTTCTGCTCCAACGCCTTCTCTTTAGTTCGCAATTTCTCCAATTGCGCTTCCTCGTTTTTCAATTGACTGCGCAAAGAATCTGTATCCCCAGCCTTCAATTCAAGTACAGACTTGCTGAGCGCGTCAATTTCCGTGCTCAGGTTCGCGCGTTGGTTATAATCTTTTTCCAGTGGTTTTTCCAAAACCCGGGTATTCTCTTCGACTGAGCGCAATTGTTCCGCTGCCAAACGCGCAACTGCCAAACGCGCAACTTCCGAACTCCCGCCGCCGCGCGTCTGCAGGATTTCCCGCACTTGATCCCGGATGGTAACGAATGCTTTTTCAGCATGAATCACTTCAGCTGCGGTCCGGGCGAGTATCTCCGGAGCAGCACTTGCCGTGCTTTGTTCCTCATATTTTTCAATCGCCGTCTGCAAATTTTCACTGCGCTCAATGAATTTCTCTCCTGCCCGATGCAGGTTCTCTACTATGGCTTTGGCCAGCTCGGGCCCCACACTATAATCACTTTGCCGGGCAGCGATCACCTGTGCCCGTCCCTTGGATTGTTCGGTGGCGGATGCCAGTTCCTGCCGGGCATTGGAAAGGTTTGTTCGCGTTTCCATGGCAGACATCATTTTATTTTGAGACCGTTTCATGCGCATGGTATTCCAGGTATTGCCAAAACGCTGCTCGAGATTGCCAAAACGCTGACCGAGATTGCCAAAACGCTGACCGAGATTGCCAAAACGCTGACCGAGATGACTATCACCTTGCTTCCTGACTTCTAAATGTTGGTCCGCCAGGCGGGAATACTGATCCGCTGCCTGCCCCATCCGCGTTTCCGCACGTTCCAGGCGCGTGTTCAGCTTCCCAAAAGCGTCAGATACTTTTTCCGGATTGGTCAAATTTTTGGTACGCCGTGCGGACAGCCGGTTACCCACCAGGCGAGCCCCTGCCTCAAGCACCGACTGACCGGTCAGAATTCCCGCGATTTGCCCGGCACGCTGCCTGACTTTTTGCATGGGGCCGGTTTCTTTGCCAACTTCAGAACTGCCTGCTTTGGCAGTCGCCGGATCAACCGATTTAGGTCCCATCGCGTTTATCATGTTAACTGCAAAGCGTTGGATGAAAACCTGGCCGGAAATAATTTGCAAACTGGTCTCGAATCCGCGCACCAGCGTCCCGGCCGGATCTTTGTCCCAGGACATCATTAACTGCTCCCTGGCATTTGGCTTCGTATCAAAAGGACGTGCCCCTTCAGGGGATCCACCCTTGGCATCGGCGCCATCTGCCTGACCGGTCTTTACATCCTGACCACCGGCAAGATTTTTCATTTCCTGCGGATCCACATGTCTGAGCAAGCTATCGATAGCTGCATCATGAAAGCGCGAGCGTCCGGTCAGGCCCACGTCAGCTTTTTCTATCCCTTGCCGCGTCTCGGTTTTCATACCTTCAGCACCAGCACGCTGTGTGCCTGCCTGATCCATGACATCACGGTAGTGCTGCTGTACATCCGTTAATTTGACTGTTTCAGCCTTCGGCGCAAACATACGGTTCATAAGGCTGCTCGTACCGCCCAAAATACCGTTTTTCATACTCTTGAGCATACCGCCCCAATTTTTCGGCGCAAATCCCTGCAGCATACCGCGTGCCGCGTCTGCCGCATCGCCGGCCCATTGCCCGGCTTTCTGCGCCGGTGTATGGTGATGCGCGCTTCCGGAATCAGTCTCTGTCTGTCGTGTATTTTCGCCTTTTTCAGTCTGTTCGGATTTGCCGCCTTCAGCCGCATTGCCCTCCGTGCCGCCACCCTCTGCGGCAGCAGTGGTCACGTCTTTTTCAGCTTTTGGCACATCCCCATCCAGACGTTTGATACCTGAAAAGAGATTTTTAATCATATCCCTACCTGCGCCGGTTTTTGCAATATCCTTGATGGAAACTTCCAATCCGCGAATTTGTTGCAAAGGGGCATTCCGGAGCATATCCGGAATATGCTCCTGCATACGCAGTTCAAAAGGCTTGTTGTTCATACCGTCCAGAATCTTCTCCACACCCTGGGCATTCTCCGGTAAAACCCGGGTAAGCTCCCGGGCCAAACCATCCATGACTTTTGAATCCAGTTTGCCGTCATTTTGCATACGACTGACGGTTTCTCCGAACTGGCTCGCGGATTTTTCAGAACTGCTCGCAACGCGCGCCAAATCCTTCATGCTGCCATTACTTGCGGCTGCTTCCACAAAATGTTCCATGGACTGACCCGTCTTATCTTTTGCAATCGCATCTGCCAAAACACTACGCCCTGCCTCAGTTTTTTCGGCTGCCCGCAGCATTGTGTCGGCAGCACTTTTGCGTGTTCCCGAATCCATTTTATCCAACGCCCGGACCATGCCATCCACATTGGCATTCATCATGGTTTTCATAGACAGCATGCGTATATTTTGAGTCAACCCTTTACCATTGGCAATCTCCATGGCAACATTCTGAATTCTGGATGTCAAAGCAGTGTCTTTGCCATCTACGCCGGCAATGATATCCATCGCCTTTTGCCCACTCTCTCCTGATGCCAAATCAGCTACAAAAGTTGCACGATTTGTATTGGTCGCATCCGTACCGGCTTTCACAGTTTCCCGGATCATGGTATCAGACAATATATCGCGTGCCATATAATCACGCACCGTCATACCGTCTTTGGCAAGTGTCGAGGCAACTGTTTTCAATACGCCCCCGTCTTTGGGCAGGGATTCCGAGATGTGCCGGCTAAAAGAGTCCACACCTGCGACCCTTACATTGTTGCCGTCAATACGGATCATGGTTTCCAAAACCCGCGCGGCCTCTCCCGTGGCGAGTCCTTCCGTACTGGTTTTAAAAGCCGCGTCCGCCACGCGGGCATCCCCGAGCTGCGCCAGACCGGTCGCCATGCGATCCAGGGCCAGGCTCATCTTCTCTCCGCCTTGAAGCATCCCTCGGGTTGTTCCTGATTCCATTTTCGTACGCGCAAGATTGATTTCCGCACCAATGGCTTTAAAAACCTTGTCGAACTTGGGTAATAATTCAAAATTTTTAGTATCAAGATTCACAGATTTCAAAACATCCATACCCACGCCAAATTTACTCAGTACTGTACTCACAACTGCCGATTTACCCGATAATTCATGGAATGCCTCATACTTTTCGATGCTGGAAAGATCTGTCCGTGTGGCAATATATTCTGCGGCAACTTTGGCATTTTCGACTTTAAAATTCAATTCCGATCCCCGGACCATATTTTTCAAGCCTTCCCCCGCGCGTAATACCATGCTACCTTCACGCACTGTTGCCGCGTCAAAGCCTCTTGAAAAATCCATCCCCCTGATTTTTAGATTATTAGCCGTCTTTTTTACAAAGCTGGTGAAAGCCACACTCATTTCCTTGTACTCATTCCACTGGAACAAGGCCAGTAAGGCGGCGCCCGCCACCATGGCAACAGCATCCGCAATTTCAAAAAGATCATCCGGTACCTGGATGCCGTCTGAGAGCAGCTTCCCAAGATTTATGAAAGTATCTTTCAGATCAAAAAAATCACGAATATAAAAATCATAAAACCACATGGTGAATCCGGTTAAGCCTCGGTTTAAAGATGCCATCCCTGCGCCGTATAAAAATGATTTTCCCACAACACTGACAATAGTAGAAAGCGTGGCAGCCAGCACCTTGCCAATTTTTGCAATAATCACAGGATTTTGTAATAAAATACCGGCAGTGACCATGACCAAAATAATAAAATTATTCGCAACAAATTTGCTAATCCCGTACCATTTGGCCGCAGTGACCGCAACATAAATATCGATTTTTTCAGTCAACCAGGTTTCCTGACCGTCTGTCTTTTCCATCATCCAATTATGTATAGCATCCGGCGCCTCACGGAGCACATTATTTGCCAGCCAGTTAAACCCAGCCACAAAAGGAGAAGCAATCACCTGGATGGGCACCAATATGGCCGTACCCACTATCGCAACCCAAGAAGCAAACAACTTTGTACTTGTGTCCAAACGCGTCCAAAAATTTGATGAAAGCGATGTTTTATATGTCTCCCAATTTTCTCCGGCAATATTCAGGGAATCCGATACTGTAACCACCTGTGTATTCCAGGCATTTTCGACTTGTTGCCACCATCCGGTTTTTTGCTGACCCCGATAGTTGTATTGCTCATGCGAATTCATTTGGGTATTAAAGACCACAATATGTTCCTCAGCTTGATCAACACCCCAAACCAGGCGCCCTTCTTTCGACTGATCCACTTGTCCTAACACTTCACCATTCAATATCATATTCGTAATACCCTGGGTATCCGCATACCCATGCAGCGGTCCATCAATACCAACCGGCGGGTTCAGTACTGAAAAATGTATGGCGCGATTATTATTGGCATCCTGACTAAAAGAATACACACCATCTTGCGAATATACGACCTCCATGTCATCAATCACAGAAGACATGTTCCCACTTTCCACAGCACCAAGTATCTCTTCACCAATACCCGTGGCATGAATCGCCTCCGCTGTTCCGGAAAAAGCGGTTATAATAAATTGACTATCCATATTGAGAAAACCATGTTTTTGCACACCCGCAATGATGGTCATTTTTTGATCACCAACCACCACCGAGCCAACCAGTTGAGCATCATCATCCGCTTCGACGCCCATTTGCAAGGTGACATTGCCTTCCGGATCTAAATAGTTAACAGTATGTACAAGCAACTTCCCTTCCTGGTCTTGAAAGTCTTTGGCAATAAAACCGGCCTGGTTTTCCATATAAAAGGTGATGGTTTTTCCGCCGATACCATGTAACTGTAATACCTCCGGCGGGCCGATAACGGTATTGATGAGAAACTTCCCTTCCTCTGCATTCACGCCTGACACAACCGTCACATAATGCCCATCAATAGTGGTGTGTCCAACCAGGTTGAAAACCGATTGACCCTCACTTTGGCCGATACTGACAGTAAACTTCTCATTTTCTTGATAGGTCACATCAAATGACTCATACGGTGAGACCGCTTCAGTATTGGTCGCACCAAATGTTCCGTATGGTAAAACCGCTTCAGTATCGGTCGCAACAAATGCTCCATATGGCGAAACCGCTTCATCTGTCGGGCTTGACAACCTATACTGGGCAGGAATATACGGACGCATTCCACCTCCCAATACGGTCCCTTCGCCGTTTTGTACCCGGTTCATCTCATCCACAGCTATATTGGCGGCTCGCAAGGCTGCTTCCGTGCCGATGGCGCTGACAGCCTGCAGATTTTCACCTGTGGTGTCCAACGCTGCACTGACACGCACCAGACCTTTCGCTGTGACCATCACACCGGCCAGACTGTACATAGTCACACCGGTGACACTATCTTGCTGCACACCTACTGTGTAAACACTGCCGGGATTGTAGATAACTTCACCAATGGTACCCTCGATCTGACCTTGACCGGCTTGTTCAAAAATAATTTCATTGGACGCGATATTCATGGCTTGCAAGGCTTCGCCTGTGCCGCTATAGGACGTGGCTTCAAAACCAATTTGTTTATCCGTGTTGTCGGACATAACGGTAATCACACCCTGGCTGGTATGGATCATACCGATCAGGGAGTGGTTAATCCGGCCATCCGCATGCCGTCCAAAAGCCACGGTCATATTGCCATGGCCGTCCACAAAATCAACCTTACGACCTAACGACACTTTTTCAACGATGGTGCCGCCGTCTTCGCCTACGCTGATATTTTTTTTCACAGCGATTACGTCTGCATACCCGTTCTCATCCACATCACCCGCAATCAGGAGACCCAACGCGTACAGGACATCCGGCGGTCCTGAAGCTGAAGTAATGTGCATGCCCCGCAGCAGCACACCTTCCGCATTTCGCATATCGCCGGCCACGATGGTGATGCGCGGATCATCCTGTAAATGTCCGATTAAAGCGGTCGTGGTTACTCCGGTCTCGGTATCCAATCCCAATGACACGGTATACTGATTGTTCTCATCCGCAAACACCACCACGCCCTGATTACCGGCCTCATCCAAAACCATATCCGGTCCCAATACATTCAGCTGCGCAAACCGGGCTCCGGCAATCCCCAGCGCGATCAGTGATTCCTGAGAACCAACCGCCGTATTAATCACCAAACCGGCCAGATATCTCCCTGCCGCATCTTGCTGCCGGCCGGACACGAGGGTCACACCGGGATCAGCTACCGCGTGGCCTACCAGGCTGAAAGTCGTTTCACCGGTATGCTGATTTGTCCCGAAGGATGCTGTCACCGACCCTGTCTGATCGGTATACTTCACTTCGATATCCTCAACCGAACCATCTTCCTTCACAATGGTCGAAACCGCGGTGCCATCCCCTGCCAGTTCATCAATTTCATCAACCGCAATACCGTTCGCACGCAATGCTTCACACGGACCAACGGCGGTAGACACCATGAGTTCATCTTCAAGATTACCCTCGTGGTCCAGACGCCGCTCTACCATCATGGTCACACGCCGGTCATCTGCCAGGCGTGCAATTAAAGTATAGGTAGACTCACCCGTGGTGCTGTCCGTATTGAAATTAATCGTGAAATCGCCGTCTCCGTTTAAAAAATCAACCGCATAACCATCGACCGATGCCTGGCCGTCCATACCCACGCGTACCACTTCCTCAGCAGCAATGCCCGCACCAATCAAGTCTGCATAGGCGCCGGTGACTGTGGAGATCTGCATACCCGACACCCCTGTGCCGCTCTCATTTTGAACAGGTACGGCCACAACCGTCACTGCCGGATAATCCACCAAGCTGCCTTCCAAACTATACGTCACGGTCCCGGCTGCATTCTCACTCAGATTCATTGTGTAGAAACCATGGGTATCCTGATAGTTCACCTGGTGCGTCGTTGTGGTACCATCCCCATGCTTCACAACCGAAGCGGCCACACCCTGGGTCATCGCTGAAAATACTGTGGCATCCGCGTAACCGCGCGCAATAATTTCCGCTTCCGCCCCCCGTACCCGCTGTACGGTCCAAACCGGCTCACTGCCTAAGGATGCAATATCCAGGGTGGACGTCGTTTGGAATACCACCTCCCCAAACACATTGATCTCTGTTTCAATCTCCGTGACCTGACCATCTTCTCCCAACTGCACCACGACCGTACGCTTGCTTATCTCGCTGTAGGAAATCACCTGGCCGTGACGATTGTCATACTGGGCAATGTTCAGGGTAATCTGCTGCAAAACATCAAGTTCCAATACTTGCTGCTGCCCGCCGCCTTCTTCTCCCTCACCGCCCTCGCCGCCCTCGCTCGGTAAGGAGCGTCTGCCCGTGGCCGTATATTCCTCCCGCACACCCTCTGCGGAGATCAAAACGAATCCCCCTGACGACGAGTCTTCAAACGTAAAGCCCTCACTCCCGGCGGCTTGCAGGCTCTGCATACATGAATTTGTGATATTGCCGTCTGCGTCATATTGGAGTACCACACCGCCCATGTTATTCAAGGTGACCTCAGTCCCCAACAACTGGCCGGCATCATTATAAAAAGCCTGTGCCACACGCATACCATCCGTGCTGACCTGCCGGACCGAGAAAGCATACGCAATGCTTTCTCCATTCATTTGCAGCAGTTGATCGTTGGCATCCGTGGTGACAAACTCAAAAACCTTTTCCACACCGCCGTCCGCCGTGTCATCCAAAAGTATGCTGACGATTTCTCCATTTTCATAGTGAGCCAAATAAGAAACTTGCCGGGAATCGCCTGATGCATCTTCCGCAGTCAGGGTATTGTTGCCAAACACAAAATAACTACCGCTTTCAAAATCACTTTGTGTGCCAATAAAAACGGTCCCGGTCTCGGTTACATAAACAGGTTTATCTGCGAGATCATATTCCTGCAGCATCGCTTCCGGTATCATGGCCAATATCGCAGCGTCAATATCTAAAACCGGGGTAATCTTCTCCCCGCTTTCGAGGGAAATAGCTTCACCCGCCTCATTAAAACTGAAGCTGGTTCCCGGTTCGCCTGCGGCCGTCAACTCCGGCAGCGAACCACCCGACGGAACAATTTCCTGCACTGCCATAGCCTGTTGCGTCAGAATATCGACTTCCACCACATACAGGGTTCCCTCAAGATTCATAACGATGGTTTGTACAGGATCGCTTCCCGGTTGAATCATCATGACAGTTGAGATAACCGTATCCTCGACGCCATTCACACCCGGGACAGTGACCCTAATATCCACCTGTTTGGATGTCATAACCATCAATCCATCCTGGTTTTCATATATCTGGAGAATTTCCTGGGTCTCTGCTTTCGTGACCAGAACGTGTGCAACAGATAAGTCTCCGAATTCATTTACCGCTAGGGAGATTGTGAGCGACTGACTGCCGGAAGCAATTTGGATTGTATAACCGCTGTCCGCAGCGGGCATGATCACCGCCCCGGTATCCGGGTCCACAAAATACTGGGCGCCGCCGGCAAACGCGGCATCCAGCGCTGTCTGATCCAGGTTGGCAACCAACGGATCAAGTATGGGTGTGATATCTACATCCGGTAATTCGGTCAACGCGTTTAAGCGCACACGCAAAACCAGTGCCCCTGCCAGGTCACCTTGTTCAACCAAAGCGGCAATGCCGTCCTGCACCAAATGCACGGCCTGCACTTCACCCAGCAAACACACGTTCGCAATCGAAGGGGGAGCATTGGGCATGGAGGTAATGAGATTATAATTTTGCAAAGCACGCATGCCCACTCCGGCATGGATGCCGTTATTCTCCGTCAGCATTTGCATCGTATTGTCTAATATTTCAATGGCTTGAACCGGCTGACCACCGGCAGTAAGTATTTCGGCGCGGGTAATACTTGCTTGCGCGAATACCTCAACAGCACCTGATTGAAGCGCAAAATTCAGGGCTATATCGGAACAAACCATCGCAGTCGGCATGTCACCGGCAATCATGGTAAGCAAAGCCAGACCATTGTAGGCACGCGCCGCCACGTCAAACAAACCGGCTTCCGCCGCATTGACCGCAATGTCCTCTATCTGAGGAATAATAGATACGATGTCCAGTGCTTTAATTTCGGATACAGTCAAGGGCTGGTTTTCCGCATTCAACACCGACATCTGTCCGGAAGCTGTAAAAGCGAGATCATAGCCAAAGCCGCCCAGATCAATCATGACGGCCCCGGTTTCGTATAAAGTAATCGTATCCTCATTCCGAACCAGAGTAACCACCTGTTGGCCATTGACGTCATTTCCCTCAACATGAAAACCATTGATTCCGGCTTCCAGCGCTTCTGAAAATAAAGCCGCGCTGAAACCTTCGGGTGTTGACATGTCCGGGAGGGTTTGAAAATCCGGCGGGCCCGCAACTTCCATCGTCGCGGCAACCAAATCCGTTTCCAGTAAATAATCTGCCAGCGTCGATGAGATAGTGACCGCTGATACCGGTGTCGATAAAATTTCTGCAGTTCCCACGACCGCTATTTGCAATCCCGGCAAGTAAGTCTCGTATTCCGACAGCACATTTTGCGGAGTCCCCCCGGAACCGGGCTCAGCAGTATAACCATAATAGGCACTCTGTGCCCATAAGGGGATGGCATCCACCAGTGCCGCTACCGGAGATTCCGGCGGCGGCGCATAGACGTTCCAGTTTGAAGTCTCTTGCCCCATCGCATTATACTCAATCGCGGCAAAATGTTGACCCTGTGTACCATTATCATTTAGATGATACAATTGCTTAACCACGCTGCCATCTTCCCCGTAAGCAATCGTCCACGAGATGCCCTGCATACCATTCCCGGCACCGGCATAGGCATCCCAACCGGAAATCTCCCGGCCCTCACGATCATAGGTCAGGCTATGAAACAGCTCTCCGGCAGTCCGGTTCTCGTCCATGTGATGATAGTTCATAGCATAGGTGCCGTTCGGATTTTCTACACGTTCCCAGACCATCCCGACCGCACCTGTCGCGGTTTCCTGATAAAGGTTCCATCCCGAGATCACAGTAGCGTCCGCGCCGGTGCCGGAATAGGTAATACTCTGATACAACTCACCTTCCTTATTGGATTCCGCACTAGCATAAAAACTCATCGTATTGCCTTCACGTACTGAATACACGCCGTGTGTACCGTTGCCTGAAGCCTGATATTGGTTAAAACTCGCGACGACCCCCGATGATGAATACTGGACCCAGGAATACACAGCCGCTTGCACCGCAACCTCATAGGACTGGCCATTATTGGTTGCTGCCACCACAGCCATAAGATCGGACTGCTGCACCATCATACCGCTTCCGGTTTGCACATAGTGCGTCAACACACCATAATTTCCATTCCCAACCGGTGCCCCAAAATCGCAACCGGCTGCTATCTGTCCCCGGTTGTTATAGCTGATCCATTTCACAATGTTGCCTTCGGCATTGGAAAAATAAACAATGCGCTTGTCAGCATCCCGCACCCAGTGCTGTCCGCCGGTTTCATACCCTTCCGCAGTATAGTCCCAGCCTTCCAGTGGAACACCATCGACCCGGTGGAGGGACACTTGCAGCAGACTGCCGGTATCATCACTCCCTGCATATGTGGAGTACGTTATCGTGCCATCACCATTGCTTATGCCTTCGGTATAACTATTGGTAGCAGGATCATAGCCTTCTGACATTCTACTTTCCCACGGTTTTAAATCCGCATAGGGATTCACCCCGGAGTTCATCGCAGCTGCTTCCGGTGCATTGAGCTGAATTTCCATTGCAGTTTGAATGAGCTGGACCTGGTTTTGGTTTGGCATGGCAGCCAGTATCTCTGCAACTGCGACACTATCATACTGCCGCAAAATAGCCGCAGCCTGATGTACTGCCATCTGCTGGAGCAAGGAGACCTGTTCGGTGAGCGGCAAGCTGCTCAGCAACTCCATGGCCTCTCTTGAATCCAACGCCCCGAATGAAGACATAATATTTTCATAGCCGTTTTCTTTGTCTGCGTCGGCAATCTGACTAAACGCTTCTGTGGAGATATTTTGCAGGGTCTCCGCCGCATTGTCCGGATGCATGGCACCGATAATATTTACGGCCTGTGCAGGATCCATGGCCGTAAGAATCTGGACCGCTGTTTCCGGTGACTGGGTTTCAAGGTAGTCCCCGGCTGTCTGTGGTTCCATACTTGTAAGCAGGGTTGACACTTGCTCTGTGCCGATAACATTCAAAACGGCTGTGGTTTGCTCTGGTGCACATTGGGTAATAATCCGGTTTGCAACTTCCGGTTCAAGTTGCACCAATATATTCGCAGCTGCCTGAGGTTCCAGATTTCCTATAAATGCGGCGGCCGCTTCCGGCGCGACTTGTGCCAAAACTTGCGCCGCCTCGTCGGGTGATACATTTGCCACAATACTTCGGAATTGCTCAGTGGTGGCGCCATTCACAACAGCCAGCTTCTCTGTGGTCGACATCTCCGAGAGAATAACCTGCTGATTGGTTGACGGTAACTGACTGAGCAGTTCTGCCGCCACTTGTCCGGCTTCTGAAGTATTTATTTGTTGCGGCAAAGCAGCACCATTCTGGTTTTGCTGGGCCATGGTTAAAAGCAACTCCGCAGCTTTGCCGGTTTCTATATTCTGCAGGACCTGCCCGGCTGCATCCGGCTGCATTCCCGTAAGCAACCGGGCTGCATCCGACGGCTCCATAACATCACACGCATCTGCCATCGCCGGGGGTTGCATCAAATTGGCCACATCAACAGCTGTGTCCGGCGGCAAATTAACGAGCACCGCTGCGACCAAATTCGAATCCAAATTTTCCTGTGATAAAGTCGCCGCCAAATCCTTAGCACTGAAATCATTTGCCAACGCATCAATGACATCGGCATCCTCAAAGGGATTTGGACCCGTACCGTTGAGAAATGCATTGATCATACTGGATACTTCACCGACCTGCTCAGTGATCGTCTCCATGTCAATCGCACCGGGGTCTTCTATAAGCTGTGTACCTGCCACTGATTCCAGGTCATTGACCACCACAGCCAAATCCACCTCCGGAAAAGCCATATTTTCCGGCCCTACCTCCCAGGCCGTTTGAATGAATTCAGGTGATTCACCACCATTCTGCATGCCAAACGCAGCGGCTTCTGTAGTCAAATCCATGGACTGCAGGCTCATATCCTCTGCCAGCGGTTCAGTAAACGCAGTGAGACAAAAATCAGATACTGTATTCAGGGCACCTGTATTCATTTCAAAGTATAAAAAATTCATTTGACTCATGCTGCCAAAATTCTGGGGCGAGGGAATATTAACTTGTATGCGTGGAGCAGTATAAACGGGAATTATAACTTGAGGAATTTCAATTGGTTTCGGCGGGGAAGAAGTACTACCACTGCTGCCACCGCCGCCGTATCCTGGATCATAATAAGCATACACACTGCCTGTATTCGAGATAATAAAACTAATCATAATTAGGAAGCTGACAATAGCACGGCTTCTACGTTGAAGGTTTTTGGCAAACAATCGCCACCAACACCTGATGGTTTTCACAATATCCATAATATGACCCTTCATATTATCCAGTGATACTATAGTTAGGCATATCATAGAAATAGTAGGATGTCAAATTCCCCCATCACCCAAAAATCGTTATTTTAAAAAGGTTTTTTAAATTTTGCCGCCTTTAATGGGGCATAACTATATAACCTGGGGGAAGTCCAGATTATGTATGATTCCAAAGTGGAAATTGATGTAATTATGAACCGAACGACTGTTCGCGGCATACCTTAACGCTTTTATTTTATAAGCCGCAAATTAAGCGGATACCGGTATTGTTTTCCATCACTCGCAGAAATAGACGCAGCGATTGTAACAATGATATCAAAAACAACCAAAACCAGCATTATCAGCAATCCAATTAGAATTAAGGACAAAACTGCGGAAACTAAAAAATAGATCACAATGCTGATCTGAAAGTTGAGGGCTTCTTTTCCCTGGTCATCCACCAGGGCATAATCATATTTCTGCAAGGACCATAGGATCAATGGTGCAACAACGTTCCCCAGGGGAATAAAAAATCCGGAAAAAGTACTTAAATGACAGAGCATGGCCCAGGTATTTTCCGTTTTTTCGTCCTGCACCGGCAGCTTAACTTTTTTTACGACTTTTTTCTTCACAGGCATGTTTGCTCTCCTTTGGGTTTCACGGACAAATACGTTTGGCAATGGAAATAATCCAGTGATGATATTTTCCAATCACGCCGGAATGCGTTTCCAAGGTGGTATCATACTGATCATAGGGCGACTCAGACGCCACCGGTTTAATCCCCCATTTTTTTCTCGGAAAAGGCGCCGTGGCGCCATCCACAGCAGATCCGATGGGTTTTTCCAATATATGGTTAAACGCCAAAAAAGATTTCCTCTGGAAAACATTGTAACAGACAACACCGGGATTTCTGACAATCGGGAAAGAATCCCCGCTCAAGTGAATCCCGGGAATCTTTTCTTTCCAAATGATTTTCCATTTTTTTCCTTTTTTCACACTCCAGCCGGCGCAAAGACTGTCTGCCTCAGCCAATTCGGATATAACAGGGTCCAAGGTGACCAATCCCCGAATTTTAACCCATCCTTTAAGCTGCTCAACCAAACGAATGGCAAAAATTCCGCCACGGCTATACCCGGCGATAAAAGCATCCGGCAACTGCCGGCGCGCCTGCATGATCTCCTGAAATATCCCCTGGAGCATGAACATAATATTATCCACCGCTTTGATATTTTCAACTGAAAAATTCTGCCACTCATACTTAGGATTTAAAATATTCAGTATCAGACAATCATCCTTATACAAATCAAACAGCATGGCAGCTGTATTGGGAAACTTGCTGGCATTGGTATAAACCTTGCATTTTCCCAACCAGATATTTTTTTCAATAATCCGATGAATACCTGTTAATTGCTCCCCGAAAAGTTTATCGCGTTCGGGATTGGAATCTAATGTCGGAATTTGTTGACCATTAATGATGATGAATAAATATTTAATTTGTTTTTTTTGAACAAGTCTTTTTATTGTGGAGAGTCCATAGCCTTTTTTAGTGCTTAAAAATGAAAAAGTAGGCCACTCGGTATCCTTAAGCGTATCATAATAAATTTTCGAACTGAAAAACTCCCGAGGTTTGTCCATACCATTCCACTCTTATCCATTTTTAAGTATATTATCGGACAGATGATACACAGATGCAATTGAAATAAGGCAGGAATGTAGTCCCCTTCCGGTTGACGTCTGATCGTGGCCAAACGACCCTTACCAACTATACAAAGGCATCCTTGAACCATTCCGGCGATTGACCTGCAAGCAACGCAACAACATCAAACCGGCATGCCGGCAATAGGGGTGAGGTAATCTTTCCCCCGCTTTTATGATGTTTCTGAAGATACAGTTGTGCGGTCTTAATGATTTTTTTTTGTTTGATTTTATCGACAGTTGCCTGCGGTGTGCCAAAATCAGCATGCGTACGGCTTCTCACCTCAACAAAACAGAGGGTCTCACCGTCACGGGCAATAATATCAATTTCTCCGCAAACACAGCGATAATTGCGTGTGATAATTTCCAATCCCTGATCTTCCAGAAACAGCACTGCCTGCTCTTCGCCGCAGTCACCTTTTGATTTCATTTTTTTATTGAGAAAAATCCATCTGAAGAATCGGCGCAAAAGTTTTGCGGTGAAGTTCACAGATCCCATGTTCACGAATGGCTGTGATATGTGCCGCAGTACCATAGCCTTTGTGCTGTGCAAATCCCCAAGACGGATAAAGGTGATCATAATCTTTCATAATACGGTCACGGGTCTCTTTGGCAATAATGGATGCCGCAGCAATGGAGAGTGAATGGTCTTCACCGGACACAACGGTTTTGGCATTTCCGGCCCAGGCGGGCATGCGGTTTCCATCGATTAACAAAAAATCCGGTTTGTTGGCAATACTATTGACGGCCCGCTGCATGGCCAAAAAGGTTGCCTGCAAAATATTTACTTTATCAATAGTTTGCGCATCCACAATACCGACACCAATATCGCAGGCACGCTCGTGGAGCAGCATGAAAAGGTTTCTTCTTTTTACAGGAGATACTTTTTTTGAATCCCGGACATCTTCCAGACCTTGAATATTTTCCGGCAATATCACGCAAGCCGCCACAACCGGGCCGGCCAAAGGACCGCGGCCGGCTTCATCAATGCCGGCCACGTTCTGATGTCCTGCTTGTTTTGCCTGTTTTTCCAGTGCAAAACGGTCTAATAAATTAACCTCATCCAGCAGAGATTGATTCCCCACATTTATGCCTCGATTTTTTCTTCCGGTTTTGTTTCATTTTCCTGCTTGGCGGCCTCTTGCGCCTGGACCTGAGCAGCTGCTTCCAGAGCTGATGCTGCTTGTTCAGCCTCAATCGCTTTTTGTTCCGCCGCCTGGATTTGCATAAGTTTGTCACGACGCATTTGTTTAATCTTGGCACTCTTACCGGTCTTACCGCGTAGATAAAAAAGTTTCGCCCTTGCCACTTCACCGCGTTTGACAACTTTAATCTCGTTGATCATGGGTGAATTAATCAAAAAGGTACGTTCCACGCCGACACTCGAAGCAATCCTGCGCACTTTGATGGTTTCATTGATGCCGGCACCCTTGCGCCCGATCACGGTCCCCTCAAAAACCTGAATACGTTCTTTCTCACCTTCTTTAATCTTCAGGAAAACTTTGATAACATCTCCCGGATTAAAACCAGGCATGCGCTTTTTCCTCAAATGCTCTTTTTCAATACCTTTAATTGTTGCTCCAATATTCATGTCTTGGACCTCCTACCAGTCCTTCGCCGTCTTTTGGTTTCCTTCAATTTCCCAATAACCTCGAGATCGGCGGAATTCAATTCAACATTTTCAAGCAAATCAGGCCGGTGCATATATGTTTGCCTCAGCTGCTGCTCACGACGCCATGCACTTAGCTTCCTGTGATTCCCGGAAAAAAGAACTTCCGGAACTTTCCACGACCGGTACTTCGCAGGCCGGGTAAAATGCGGGTAATCCAGCAATCCATCTGAAAACGAATCAAATGCCGCTGAATCATCCGCGCCTAAAACTTCCGGAAGCAACCGCACCACGGCATCCACAACCACCACCGCCGCCGGTTCGCCCCCGGTCAATACATAATCACCAATTGAGATCACACCATCACACAACCGGTCTTCGACACGCTGATCAACACCCTCATAACGACCACAAATCAGTGTGAATTTTTTCTCCTGCGCCAGTTGTTCCGCCATTTTTTGGTCAAAACGTCTGCCGGTCGGCGAGAGTAGATAGACACTCCCGGTCCCGCCGTTTTTCTCCACTTTGCCCAAGGCACGTGCGATGGGTTCAACTTTCATCACCATACCACATCCGCCGCCATAGGGTTTATCATCAACAATTCGGTGTTTATTCCTTGAAAAATCACGAATATTAATCAGGCGTGATTCAAAAAGGCCCTTCATTCTTGCACGCTTCAAAATTGATTGAGAAAAAGATGCTTCTAAAAGTTCCGGAAACAATGTAAGAATATTCACGGTCAAAGACCGTTTCCGCATCATCATCAATACCCTTCCGGGATTTTCACAATCATCTTTTTTTGTTCAAGATCAATTTTCAGTATAATCTCTTTACGGGCCGGCAGCATCATTTCTTTTTTCCCGCTGCCTCTGATTTCGTAAACATCATTCGACCCTGTCTGATAAACATCGACAACATTTCCCAGAACCCGCCCTTGTTGATCTTCCACCGTAAGCCCGATGATATCATCAATAAAATAATTATCCGGTGAAAGTGTTCCCCGCTGGACTTTCGGCAATGCCAACCAACCGTTGGTTAACCCTGCCGCCTGATTCCGGTCCTGAATTTCTTGAAATCTCAGTATAATAAAACGCTCACAGGGTCTGCTGGATACCACTGTGAGTCGTTGCGCCTTTTTTTGTTTCCCGATCCAGTGCACACACCTAAGATTTTCAAAGCGCCCGGAAACATCGCTGAGTGAAAATATTTTAACCTCGCCACTCACACCATGAGGCGCGCCGACTTTGGCGATCATCACCCATTCTTCATCCGGCGACACTGCGATGGTTTCCTTAGTCATTCTTGAATGACTAAGGAAACCTTACTTTTAGTTTTAGTGGCTGCTGCTGTTAATAATTGCCGGAGTGCTTTGACGGTCTGGCCTTTTTGACCAATAATTCTGCCAAGATCCTCATTTGCCACTTTCAATTCTAAAACGGTCCCGTCGCCACTCGTTTGCTCAGTTACGTGTACTGCATCAGGATTATCCACCAACGATTTTGCGATATACTCAATCAGTTGTTTCACGCTTTCTTCTCAGCCGCTGCCAATTCTTCAGCCTTTTTCAAAACACCTTGCTTATGAAAAATCCTGTGCACCGTATCAGTTGGTTTGGCCCCACGGGATACCCACCACGCAGCCTTTTCTTCATCCAGCGTTAATTTAATTGGTTTTTTCAAATTATCATAGGTACCAAGTTGTTCAACGCATCCCTTGGGTTTTCTGGAATCAGTTACAACAATATGCCAAAAAGGTCTGTGAACTGCTCCTCTGCGTTGAAGTTTTATAATAGTTGCCATTTTTCTTAACCCACCTCTATATTAATATGTTGCATTAAATCTTCTGGAGCCGATGACCAGAGTCGAACTGGTGACCCACGGTTTACGAAACCGTTGCTCTACCACCTGAGCTACACCGGCCAAAAACCCATATATAAAAGGATTTCTCATCCTGTTATTTGTATGGTGCCGCAAGACAGAATCGAACTGTCGACACAAGGATTTTCAGTCCTCTGCTCTACCGACTGAGCTATCGCGGCATGTGATTTTCACAATGCCGAAGGATTGGAAAATCAGGTTCAAAATATTAGCAAATCAAGTTTTGAATGTCAACTCAATTTCATTTTCCCACTAACGAAAACATAATCCGGCCTGGCCTATTGTCCATGGCATTTCTTATATTTTTTCCCGGAACCACAAGGACAGGGATCATTTCTCCCGACTTTGGGTGTCTGGCGCCGAATCGGTTCAGTTTTAACCATGCCTCCGGCTGGAATAGCCTGACTCATATCCCGGGGACCACCTGGCATTGACGGCATAACGCCAGGCACATCGGATTGTTGATACCCTGATTTTTGTGTCGGAACAATTTCTTCCCTGGATTCTGTCCAGCGTGAAGGCATAGAAGCCCTCGGTCCTTGATCCGGATTCTGAAATGCTTGAATCTTCAACAAAAGTTGGATCAATTCCTGCTTAATCTGAAGAATCATGTCGGCAAACATATTAAAACCCTCGCGTTTGTACTCCAGGAGAGGATCTTTTTGCCCGTATGCCCTCAGTCCAATCCCTTCTTTAAGTTTATCCA
The DNA here is from genome assembly GCA_021108215.1 of bacterium. Classification (NCBI taxonomy): domain Bacteria; species bacterium. The sequence goes on from JAIORK010000049.1 coordinate 206,317, forward strand.
TATCATAAAGGTGTTCCTTCCAGCGCTGGTCCACAATCTGCAGCAGTAAGGCACGCTCCAACTGGCGCATCACGTCAGCTCCAAAAGATGTTTCCTGATCTGAAAAACCTTTCAAAACCTGCTTTTTAAACTCTTCAGCAACAATTTCCCGATTAACACCGGGGATATCTTCCTCACTCCAGGTGAATACAGCTTTATACTGCTGACCCCAGGTATGGATGGATTCCCAGTTCCATTCTTCCGGATAGATCTTTTCCGGGGTCATTTCAGGCAGTGCGTCATCGTGAATATCATCAATCATGCCCAGGATATGTTCATGCAAATCCGCGCCTTCCAGCACACGGGTCCTTTCGCCATAAATCACGGTCCTCTGCTTATTCATGACATCATCGTACTCCAACAAGTGTTTCCGAATATCAAAATTATGCCCTTCCACAGTCCGTTGAGCCCGTTCCAAAGCTTTTGTGATCCAGGGATGCTCAATAACCTCACCTTCCTGCAATCCCAATTTTTCCAACATCCCTCCCACCCGTTCGGACCCAAAAATCCTCATTAAATCATCCTGCAAAGAAACATAAAAACAGGATGATCCCGGATCACCTTGCCGTCCGGCACGTCCGCGAAGCTGATTGTCAATCCGCCGGCTCTCATGCCGCTCCGTACCGATAATATGCAATCCACCCAATTCACGGACACCTTCACCCAATACAATATCCGTTCCGCGTCCTGCCATGTTGGTCGCAATGGTCACAGAACCTTTTTGACCGGCCTGTGCAATAATTTCAGCTTCCCGCTCGTGCTGCTTGGCATTTAAAACTTGGTGCGGCACACCTTTTCTTTTAAGCAATGCGGAAAGTTTTTCGTTTTTCTCAATGGAGATCGTTCCGACCAAAACGGGTTGACCCAGTTGATTAAATTCTTTGATCGCCAAAGCGACCGCCTCAAACTTTTCACGTTCTGAGCGGTAAATCTGGTCCCCCCGATCCTTGCGCACCATAGGACGATTGGTCGGAATCACAATAACATCCAATTTATAAATATGATTGAATTCTTCCGCTTCCGTATCCGCCGTACCGGTCATGCCGCTAAGTTTGTTATAAATTCTAAAATAATTCTGAAACGTAATCGAAGCCAGCGTCTGGTTTTCCCGCTGGATACGGACATTCTCTTTGGCTTCCAGCGCTTGATGCAATCCTTCCGAGAAACGCCTGCCCGGCATCAGCCGCCCGGTAAATTCATCTACAATAATAACCTGATTATCCTGAACAACATAATCCCGATCACGGACAAAAATAACATGCGCCTTTAAACCCTGATTGATATGGTGAAGAATTTCTACATTTTTCGAATCATAAAGGTTGCCTACATTCATAAGTTTCTCGGCATGCGCAACGCCCTCTTCAGTCATCACTACCGTGCGGGATTTCTCATCCTTGGTGTAATCGGTTTGAGCACTTAACCGCGGGATAATTTTATCAATCCGGTAATACTTATCCGTCGACTCTTCGGTGGGCCCTGAAATAATCAACGGTGTCCGCGCTTCATCAATCAAAATCGAATCCACTTCATCGACGATACAAAAATTCAATTTGCGTTGAACACGTTCCTCCGGATGAATGGCCATATTGTCCCGCAGGTAATCAAATCCAAATTCATTGTTGGTCCCATAGGTGATATCACAAGCGTAGGCAGCCTTGCGTTCCTGCGAATCCAGTCCGTGCTTGATACATCCAACTGTCATCCCCAAAAAACGGTAAATCTCACCCATCCCGCGAAAATTACCCGTCCCCAACGAATCGCGTTCCGCCAGATAATCATTCACCGTAATCACGTGAACGCCATCGCCGCTCAGCGCATTGAGATAAACCGGCAATGTTGCCACCAGGGTTTTTCCTTCCCCGGTTTTCATCTCGGAAATTTTCCCCTCGTGGAGTACAATGCCGCCTTTCAGCTGCATGTCAAAATGGCGCATCCCCATACTGCGCACGGAAGCTTCACGTACAACCGCAAAAACCTCTATCAACAAGTCATCCAGGGTCTCGTCAGCCTGTAACCGTTTCCGAAATTCATCGGTTTTGGATCTCAGCTGTTCATCCGTTAATTTCTGCATCTCCGGTTCCAGGCCATTGATTTGTTCAACCAATGGCATCAGACGCTTTATATCCCGCGACGATTTAGTACCAAAAAATTTAGTCAAAATTTGATTTAACATCATAAACTCCCTTGATTATCCTGCCAGGGTAACGTGCTCCCTCAACAACAGGTTAAAAACACCCTCGAAAACAAGTGCTGAAAAACGACGGTTCTTTCCTGCCGGATAAGCCTGTTGATTTTTATTTAAGCTTGCTTCCGGCCAATGCTTTGGCAATTCTATCCAATCCTTTTTTAAGATTATCGAGAGAGGTTGCATAAGAAATACGCAGAAATTCATCCGCACCGAAACCATCTCCCGGCACAACCGCCACTTGCGCATTTTCCAAAAGATGATCCGCCAGTTGCATGCTGGTACTGATTGTTTTGTTCCCCAGTTTTTTACCCAGTAACCCGCCGATATTCGGAAAAACATAAAAAGCCCCTTGCGGCATTTCACAAGTAACACCGGGAATCGCATTTAATTTCCCGACCACAAATTCCCGTCTTTCTTCAAAAGACTTCTTCATTTCGCCAAATGCCGACATGGGTTTAGTCAATGCAGCCAGTGCGGCTTTCATGGAAATACTCGCAGGGTTGGAGGTGGAGTGACTTTGCAGCTTGGCAATCGTGGCAATCACCTCTTCAGGTGCCGCGATATAACCAATCCGCCAACCTGTCATCGAAAAAGCCTTAGAGACGCCATTGACCACAATTGTCCAGTCTTTGGCTTTTGGCAGGACGGCTGCCGGCGATACATGTTTTTCATTGTCATAAATCAAGTGCTCATAAATTTCATCTGAAAGCACAATGATTTTTTTAACAATCGCCACACGCATAATATCTTTGAGTTCTTCCTCGTTATAAACCGCGCCGGTAGGATTACTCGGCGAATTAAGAATCAGCATTTTTGTTTTGGGTTTAATGCGGCGGCGCAACGTAGCTGCCGTAATTTTAAAACCGTTTTTTTCCGTTGTTTTCATAACAACCGGCTTGGCGCCGGCAAGTTTCACCGCTTCAGGATAGCTGACCCAATACGGCGCCGGAATAATCACTTCATCGCCGGGATCCAGGACAGCCTGGCAAATATTATAAATCGAATGCTTGGCACCGCAATTAATAACCACTTGTTTCACGGAATAATCCAACCCATTCTCACGGCTTAATTTTTCGCAAACCGCTTCTTTTAATTCCATCGAACCGGAAGCTGGAGTATATTTTGTATACCCGGCTTGAATGGCTTCAATACCGGCTTTTTTAATGTAATCCGGCGTATCAAAATCCGGTTCACCTGCCCCAAAATTAATAATGTCCATTCCGGACGCTTTAAGCTGTTTGGCTTTGGAATCAATGGCCAATGTTGGTGAAGGTGATACCCGTTTCATCCTTTTAGCGATTTGCATACACGCCTCCTTCAATCTGGCTAACTATATGATTCAATAGTGCGAAAAATATTATCATAATCATCCTGACAAGTAAAGATTCCATTCCTTATACAACTGCATTGAAAAACAAGGTTTTTATGCTAGTGATCCCCTAGAAGCCCACAGGTTGGTATTGTGAAAAAAACCGGACATGCAATAATTAGATGCCGGCAGGTTGCAAATATTTATCCGCCAAAACTGCGGCAGCGGCACCTTCTCCGGCGGCGACAATGATCTGTTTGACGATATTGTCCCGGCAATCTCCGACTGCGAAAATTCCGGGTTGAGTTGTCATGAACCGCTGATCCGTTTTTATATAACCACCCTTATCCAGCGAAACCGTTTCTTTCACAAATCCCGTTTGGGGGGTAAGTCCGGTAAAAATAAAAACACCTTTTACCTCAATCACCTTTTCCTCTTTACCGTCGCGCGGCCCAATTGCAATACCTTGTACGCCCTGCTCGCCGCCTACAATGCGAAAAGGCACTTTGGGGGTCACCGTCTCAATCTTAGACATTTTCAATACATGGTCCTGAATAATCTGATCCGCACGAAAAGCGTCCCGCCGATGGATCAAATAGACTTTTGAGGCAAACCGGGTAAGAAATTCCGCCTCTTCCAGCGCGGTATTCCCACCGCCGACCACGGCCACCGGAACATCCTTAAAAAAAGCACCATCACAGGTTGCACAGTAAGAGACACCCCGTCCACGAAAAGCATCTTCACCCGGAACGCCTAATTTCTTTGGAATCGCACCGGTAGCAATAATAACCGTCCGCGCGGAATAATCCGCACCCGCGCAATGAACCGTATGAACATCCCCCGGGGTAACCTGGATCACTTGATCCAGCACAATGGGAACATTAAATTCCTGTATCTGCGTATTCATTTTCATCATTAATTCCGCGCCATTCACATGCGGCAGACCTGGATAGTTATCCACCTGCCATGTGGTGACTGCTTGACCACCCGGCGCGAGTTGTTCCAGCACCAATACGCTCCGTCCCGCCCGGATTGCGTACAACCCGGCAGTTAATCCCGCCGGACCTGCACCGATAATCACATTATCGTAAATTCGCTTCTCTTTTTCGCTCACACTTCCTCCCATACGTTGCCGGCAACAGAAATAATCTTTGATTTTGTACAGGCGCCGACGATCTGGTCAACCAAGCGGCCTTGCTTAAAAAACAATAATGAAGGGATTGAAAAAATCGCAAAGCGACCGGCAATGTTCGGATTGGCATCAACATCCAGTCGCAGGACCCGAATCTTTCCCTTGTATTCCAATGAAAATTCTTCAACCACCGGCGAGAGCATACGACACGGGGTACACCATGCAGCCCAAAAATCCACGATCACCGGAGTTTCCGATTTCAAGACTTCCGACTCAAATGTCTGGTCTGTCACATCCATATTCATCCCCTGCCTTTCACCGCAATCTGTGCATGTTGGTTGGCCCAACCAACATGCTTAAATAAACAGCTTCAAAACTATATAAACAATCATTAATAACCCATAAATAATCCCCAGGACTGTCAAATGCCATTGGGGGGAGAAGTGAATTTCCCCGCACTGTTCACGATCACTTTGTTTATCAATCATAACCGTCTTATTCACGTCAAATTGGAAAGCTTGAATTTGTCATGAATTGCCTGCAACGCTTCTTCAACACGCTCTTCTTTTAAAATGACTGAAATTTTAATTTCCGAGGTGGAGATCATCTCAATATTAATCCCTTTTTCAGACAACGCCTGAAACATAGCCGCCGCGACACCGCTGTGGGTTTTCATGCCGACACCTACCACACTGACCTTTCCTATATGTTCGTCCGCCTCAAACCCCTTTGCACCGAGTTCCTGCACCAATTGTTCCACAATGCCTTTGGCTCGAGTCAGCTCATCCTGATGAATGGTAAAGGAAATATTTGTCGTTCCTTCTTCTGAAACGTCCTGAACAATCACATCAACATTCAAATCCTCTCCGGCCAAACGTCCGAATATTTTCGCAGCAATTCCCGGCTGATCCGGAACCCAGAGAATGGTGATTTTCGCTTCTTTTTTCGTATGGGTGACACCTGATACCAATACGCCTTCCATCTGTTCAACCTCCTCCATAATGAGAGTGCCGGAATCAGGTTTGACACTTGACCGGACATGTAAAACAATACCGTTTTTTTTGGCAAATTCAATTGACCGGTTATACAGTACTTGCGCCCCTAAACTTGCCATTTCCAGCATTTCATCATAGGAAAGCCTCGCAAGCTTGGATGCATCCCGCACAATTCTCGGATCTGCTGTAAAAACGCCGTCAACATCTTTGTAAAATTCACAAATATCAGAATCCAAGGCAGCCGCCAAAGCAACCGCCGTTAAATCAGAACCACCCCTGCCCAGCGTTGTGATTTCTTCTTCTGCTGTTTCACCCTGAAATCCGGCAACAATCACGACTTTCCCTAAGTGCAGCGCTTTATGAATTTTCTCTCCGCCCATTTTAACAATCCGCGCCTTATTATGAACATCATCCGTTACAATGCCAACTTGCGGCCCGGTAAAGGAAATAGCATCGCATCCCAGCGATTTGAGTGCAATCGCCATGAGTGCGATGGATTGCTGTTCACCGGTAGCCAACAGCATGTCCATTTCCCTTTCATCGGGATACGCTGTAATCGCTCTGGCTTTGGCAATCAATTCATCCGTCATATCACCGGGCGCCGAAACAACCACCACCACATTGCGCCCCTTTTTTTTCACTTCAACAATTCTCTGCGCAACACCTTTCATCAGTTCGGCCGATGCCAAGGTGGCACCGCCGAATTTCATGACTGTAATATTCCCTGCCAATTCCCTAAGCCTCCTTGGCCTTATCCGGCTCAGATGATTCGCCTTGCCCGGCACCTGCCACATCGTCTACCGGAGTGGGCAGACCTTGCTTATCACTGTTTTCCGGCCATTTCCCAGTAATAAAAATATCCATCAAATGCCAACCCTCTTCAATATGCAACCCGGTTGCTTTGGCTTGTTCTTCATCATAGCCGTTTTGGCCATGGGTTATTTCCCGGCCGGGTTGATAAATAATAAACGGTACAGATTCATTGGTGTGCGTCCGTACATCCAACGGTGTGGGATGATCGGGCATCACCATTACTTTATAGTCTTGCCGGCCTTCCAGACCCTTGAGAATCGTCCCAATAACTTTGACATCAAAATCTTCAATCGCTTTGACTTTCCCCTGCACGTCCCCATTGTGGCCGCATTCATCCGGCGCCTCAACATGCACAAAAACAAAATCATGTTTTTTCAACACCTTCAACGCAGCTTCCGCTTTGCCGACATAATTGGTATCCAAATACCCGGTAACACCGGAAACTTTAATTACCTCCAAACCGGCATACAATCCAATTCCTTTAATAAGATCAACTGCCGAAATAACCCCGCCGGTGAGATGATATTTATCCGTCATTGTCGGCATGTTCGGTTTTGTCCCCTGCCCCCACAGCCAAATCATATTCGCCGGTGGTTTACCGTCATGCCGTCTTTCGCGGTTCACTTCATGTCCTTCCAAAAGAAACCGGGAATCCTCCATCAGCCGGCTGACATCCTTTTGACCTGTGCCTTTAGGCATATGCTCCGTGATTTCCTTACCGCTAATATCATGCGGCGGGGTACAATTTATTTTTAAAGGACCACTGCGCCATACCAGCAGATGACGGTAGCTGGTGCCCAAGTAAAATTTAATTTTGTCTGAACCTAATTTCTGTCCCAACATTTTAATCAACGGTTTTGCATCTTCCGTTGAAATATGTCCGCTGGAAAAATCTTCCATAATATTCTTTTTGATATTAACCAGATTGCAACGAAACGCAACATCTTTGGGCCCTAAATCAACGCCGATATTAGCAGCTTCCAAAGGGGCGCGGCCTGAGAAGTACTTCCGCGGATCATATCCCATCAGCACCAAATTTGCCACATCCGACCCCAACGGATACCCATCCACCAATGTATGCGTGGTCCCCAAGGTACCCTTTTGGGCAAGAAAATCCATATTCGGTGTCTTGGCTGCTTGCAGGGGTGTTTTCCCTCCCAAATCGGGATGCGGATGATCCGCCATGCCATCGCCAACTAATAGTATATACTTCATAATAATTACTTCCTCTTAATCGTTTTTTTCAAACCCATTAATTTTATAACCTCCGCCATTTTAGGTTTGCAGGTTTTAAACTGACTGGACTGATCAATGGCCCGATCCGGATCCTTCAAACCATGTCCGGTTAAAATGCAAACCGCCACAGAATCCTGAGAAGCATTTTGCTTGAAATAGCCCGATTTGGCTATTTTCATAAAACCGGCAACCGAGGCCGCTGAGGCAGGTTCACAGAAAACCCCTTCCACTCGGGCCAGATGCCGATAGGCAGCTAAAATCTGATTATCCGTAACCATACCAATCATACCCTTGGATTCATCCCTGGCTTCTTCCGCTGATTGCCATGAAGCTGGATTGCCGATTTTTATCGCAGTCGCGATGGTTATCGGATCTTTGATGGGCTTGCCTTTTACGATGGGTGCCGACAATGCTGCCTGCCATCCCATCATACGGGGCAAACGTGAAATTCGACCGCTTCGCTTATATTCTTTATAGCCCTTCCAATACGCTGTGATATTACCCGCATTTCCCACCGGAATAAAATGAAAATCAGGGCCACGTCCGCCAAGTTGATCGACAATCTCAAAAGCACTCGTTTTCTGACCTTCTATGCGATATGGATTTATTGAATTTACAAGAGTTACGTTGTGTTTTTCAGAAATTTCTTTAACAATGTCCAGGGCTTGGTCAAAATTTCCTTCAATTGCAATAACTTTCGCACCGTGCATCATAGCCTGGGCAAGCTTTCCCAATGCAATGGCACCTTTGGGCAAAACCACATAACAATCCAATCCGGCACGCGCAGAATACGCAGCAGCAGAAGCTGAGGTATTTCCTGTTGAAGCACATATAACAGCTTTTGAGCCTGCTTCTTTGGCCTTAGAAATCGCCATAGTCATTCCCCGGTCTTTAAACGATCCGGTTGGATTTGCCCCTTCAAACTTCAAATACACTGCCATCCCTGTAACTTGCGATAATTTCCCCAACGATGGTGCCGGCACAAGCGGTGTGTCCCCCTCATGTAGCGACACAATGGGTGTGTTACCTGTCACGGGTAAAAATCTTCTATATTTTGATATAAGTCCTCTATTAATCAATGGTCTCTACCCTTATCTTAAGCGTTGGCTGAACAGAAAATGACAATTTATCAATCGTCTCCAAAGCATCACAAACATCCTTTTCCTTGGCCGTATGCGTCATAAAAACAATTGGAACGCTGTTTTCTTTATTCGTGTCCTTTTGAATGACCGATTCAATCGAAATACCCTTCTCACTTAAAATACCGGCAATTTTAGCGATAACGCCAATTTCTTCTTTCACTGTAAACCGCAGATAGTATTGCGATTGAATTTCTGTAATCGGTTCAATAACGAGTTTCCCACTATTATTCTGAGGTAAATAATACACTGCCGGCACCTTATCCGCCACACCCATATGAATATTTCTGGCAATGAATATCACGTCCGACATCACTGCCGAGGCAGTCGGCATCTCACCGGCACCTTTACCGTAAAACATTGTCGGCCCGACTGAATCCCCAATGACATAAATACCATTGTAAACCCCATGCACAGAAGCCAATAAATGTTTTTCCGGAATCAAGGTGGGATGTACCCGCACTTGAACTTTCCCATTTTCATCTTGCTTGGCAATTCCCAGAAGCTTTATCTCCTGTTCCAATTCCTCACGTGCATACAGAATATCCTGTGCCGTAAGCTCTGTGATCCCTTCCAAATAGACATCTTTGGGTTCAATCCGTTTCCCAAATGCCAGCGAGGCCAAAATAACCAATTTATGCATGGTATCACCGCCGCCGACATCCAGTGTCGGATCAGCTTCAGCATAACCTTTTTCCTGCGCTGCTTGCAACACCTCATGATAATTATGCCCTTTTCCCATCTCAGTCAGGATATAATTCGCTGTTCCATTAATGATTCCGTAAATAGCCTTTACATGATTGGCCGCCAACCCATCATTCAACCCCTGCACCACAGGAATACCGCCGCCCACTGCCGCCTCAAAATAAATAGCTGCTTTTGATTCCCGGGCGGTCTGCTGGAGCTCGTCCCAATGCTCTGAAAGTAATGCTTTATTGGCTGTCACAACATGCTTCCCGGCTTTCAAAGCCCTAAGCACAAATGTTTTTGCCGGTTCAATACCTCCGACCAGCTCAACAACAATATGGATATCCGGGTCATTAATGACATCATCCACCTGTGTGGTTAATAATTCCGGATCAACGCGAATCCCACGGTCGCGGGTAATATCCAAATCCACAATTTTTTTCAATTTCAAATCAACACCAGCGCGTAATTTTAACAGATCAGGACTTTCAAGTAATATCTTGGTGACACCCGTACCGACCGTCCCCCAACCAAGCAAGCCTACATTGATTGATTGCGTCATCATTTAAAAACAGCTCCTTCCCAGAGTACCAAATTCAATCCCGGCATTATACTGATGTCCATAACGACCTGTCAAGTGCCAAGTCCTGCCAACTTTACATTTTTTCCTTTGTTTTAAGGGTCTTTTGGGTTATCAACAAAACCGGCAACCATCACGTGATGATTGCCGGTTTTGTTGATAAAAAAAACGATAGGATAAAATTCCAGCCGCTATTTTGATAAACCCATTGCTTTAAACAACCCGGAAATAGAGGTATAGTAATCCGCCAATGCCTGAACATAATTAACCCGTTCTTCGCCCAACTGAAGCTCAGAGGTCAAAACCTGCGAAAGTGGAATTTCATTCATCATCTGCTTGGCACGATTGATCTCCAAATCCTTTTCCCGAAATTTAATTTTTGATAAAGATGCCGTGACCATGGTCATGGCCTTTTGATAATTAAAGTAATTCTCTTCAACCTCATTGGCAACATTGCCGCGCAGCTCAATAAGATCAGCTTCGGAGGTCGCTTTTTCCACCCGGCTTTTGGCCAGATTGGAAAAATTCTCCAGTTTATCAAACAATCCCATGGTAACACTTTGCGTTTTGGAATCCTTGGTATTATCCTGCTGACCAAACTCCGTGGGAACACTCTTCTTGTTCTCCCATGAATATTGCGCTGAATTGGCTCCCAGAATCCAGGATAATTGGAGTTTCATCGACCATTCATCACTGAGTTCAAGGCCTTCCCCTTTTTGGCTCTGACCGTTTTTTCCCACCTGACCAACAAACTCCAGTTTCGGCATATCCTCTGCCATGGATATCTTGATACCGTATAGATCCGCCAGCGTCGTGTACTCATTCACCGCAAGATCCGGCCGGTTCTTAAAACTCAGACCAAGGCACTCATCAAGTGAATAATTAAAATCAAAATCAGTGAATGTCAATACTGCATTAATCTGAATGCCGATCGAAGCGTCTACATTGCAGGCCTGACGCAATTCCAGTTCAGACAATGCAATATCCTGCTGAGAGGAAAGCAGCTGATAATAGGTCTGGTCCGTCTGTGATTGAACATTCAAAAATTCCTGATAGGAATTAAGTCCTTGCCGGTATGCTTCACGGGAAAATGAAAGCGCAGACTCGGCGGCTTTTGATAAATCAGCCTGAATTTCAAAAACCATCTGAGTTTTTACCAATTCATAATAAGCTTTTTCCACTTTGTAGATGGTTTCCTGTCTGGCTTGTTCATGTTTTTTCTTAGCAACCACCAAATTGGTCTTATTTTGCTTCAATTCATAGATAAGTTTTCCGCCATTAAATATAATTTGTGTTGTTTCCAGACCATATTTCAAACCGGAAAAATCATCGTCGCCGCCTTCGCCGCCTTCACCGCCTGAACTGCCTTCCTGTTTTTCCCAATTCGCTTTGACGGCCGGCAAAAATTCCCTTTCCGATTCAAGCACTTTGTATCTTTCATACTCATGTTCCCGCAGTGCCACCTGCACACGCGGATCATTCAGAAGCGCGACACGTTTACAATCTTCCAAATTAGTCAAAATTGTCGGAATTTTCTGCGATTCCTCCCAGGCACTTTCTATTTCCTCAAGCTCCGCCAAGTCTTCGTCAGCATATTCATCTTCCCAATACTCATCCTCGTATTCCTCAACAACCTCTTCATAGTCATCCTCATACTCTTCATCCTCCCCGCCACTATCTTCTTCAAGTTCACCCAATTCACCGGTTTCAATTTCAAATTCTTCTTCCTCTTCAATAACTGCCGGCAACAATTCCTCATCAGATAATTGTTCACCTTCCAATATTTCTTCTTCAAACTCCGGTTCCGGAAAATACTCTTCAGCACCCTGCTCGATGTCCTCAGTCGATTCAGTTGGCACCTCGCCTTCACCAACATCGTCTTCCACCACCACTTCTTCATACTCAAATTCTTCGCCTTCCGGCGCGAATTCAGCCCAATCTTCTTCATCCTGGTCTTCATAAATAACTTCGTATTCTTCCTGATCATCCGCTTCCTGTGCCGGACTCTGAACAGGTTGCAGCATGATACCGCCCAAAACGACCATCATGATCAAGAGAAATAACTTATACTTCTTCCACATAATCTTCTCCCTATAAAGGATAGTTAAATTTCCCCGCTTCAAAAACTGAAAAACCGCTATAAGCTGTTACAAATTATACTTGCCATCCCGCTGCCTTCCCGGCTTCCCAGCCAAAATGCAATGGGTTTCTTATTCAGTTTCCCCGCACCGGGGAATTCGCGGTTAACCTATTAAACCGATTCTTCCTGTGTTGGTTGCACACGCGGCGCACCAAATAATTTTCGGCTGATCCATGCAAGTACTTTTTGAGAGCTGGATTTAATGTCTTCAAAAATCACATAGACACAAGGAATGAATAGTAAGGTTAATACCGTACTGGTAATCAATCCACCCACTACCGTGATTGCCAGGGGCGACCATAAATTCGAGCCCTCGCTGCGATCAAGTGCCATGGGCAGCAATCCCAACACTGCGGTTGAAACTGTCATGAAGATCGGTCGCAGACGGCTTTGCGAAGCCGCTAGAATCGCGCTAAACATACGTTTTCCCCGGGATACCAGCAGATTAATCGTATCCACCAAAATAATCGCCGGATTGACCACCATGCCGGCTAACATCAGCATACCAATAAAAACCCCCACACTTTTCGGCTTGCCGGTAATGTATAGAGCAACGACCACCCCAATAATCGCCATGACCACGGAAAACATAATAATAAACGGTTGGTAATAAGATTCAAAAAAAGCGGCCAATACCATATACACCAATATGACGGTAAGAATCACCGCCAGACTTAACTGCCGGGCACTCTCGATCATTTTATCGTAGTTACCGCCAAAACGGTAATAATAACCCTTGGGAAAATCGATCCCGGTTAAAGCGTCACGGACTTTTTCAACTGCCGAACCAAGATCCGTTGATACACTGGCTGAAGTCTGAATCATGCGTGATTTGTTTTTACGCCATATTTCCGACGGACCCAAACCGGCGTAAGGTAAACTTGATCACCGTTGGGTGCCGTAACCGTCAATTTGTTAATATCATCAAGCGTCTTGCGGAATTTCTCCTGCAAACGTACGATGGTCTCAATCTCAATTCCGGCATTCGTGTGAAAATCAGTCCCGATAACCCCACGCATTTGCGTATTGATTTCTTCCGCCATGGTCTTGACATTTATATCAAACTGCGCCGCTTTGGCTTTGTCCACATGGAAACGCATTTCAGGACGCCCTTCTTTCATCCGAATACGGACATCTGTCATGCCTGGCAGGGTCTCCAGCTTGTTCGCAATCGAGATCGCAAGCTGTTTCAATATGACGTAATCATATCCAAATAAATCCAGCACCAACGTCTTCGTGCCCACTTCCTGTTTTTCTTCAAAATAAACGTAGGCAGGTCTAAACTGGACCAATTGAGGACGCAGATCATCCAAAATTTCTTTGGTAGACCGTTTACGCTGATAGGCAGGTTTGAATTCAACATGGATTTCCGAACGGTTTTGTTCCACCAATGAAGATAAATTTTTCACTTCCGGAACTTTTGCCAGGAACCGTTCCACCCGTTTAACAATATCATTGGAAATATCCAGTTTGGTACCGGCCGGCAGTGTCAAATTCACAGTCACCTTATTTTGCTCCACACTCCCCATGAATTCCGATCCCAGCTTGGTGTTTAAGTAAACCGCCAGACCGAGCAAAATCAGGAGAACCAGGGAAAAAAGATACCGATAACGGATGGCCAGGGTAAGCAGCCGGCGATAAATCCCTGCGAAAGTTTTCCCCAAAGGAACCCGTGCGCCCTCCACCCATTTTTTCTCTTCCACCTTGACCTCTTTCAGCATTCGGCTGGCCATAACCGGCAGCAATGTCTGGGCAACAAACAGTGATGCCGTGAGCGAAAAAATAACTGTCATGGCCAGTCCTTCATACAGCATGCGAATTTCCTTATTCACAAAAATAATCGGAATAAAAACCACTACTGTCGTAATCGTGGATGCAATAATGGCAAAACCTACTTCTTCACTGCCAACCACTGCAGCTTCGCGTACCGGCATGCCCTCCTGGTTTTTCTTAAAAATATTATCTAAAACAACAATACTGGCATCCACCAGACTTCCCGAAGCCAGTGCCAATCCGGAAAGCGTCATGGTGTTGAGGGTGATATCCAAAAAATACATAGCTGTAAAAGTTGCAATAATTGCTAAAGGAATCGAGAGTGCAATAATCAACGGGCTGCGTAAATTCCGCAAAGTAATGACCAATATAAGCGAAGCCAATATCGCACCGCTAAACAAAGCACTTTTCACGGTTGATATGGCCGTTTTAATGCTGACTGATTGATCCATCACGGTTACAAAACGGATCCCTTTTTTCATTTTTGGTTTCATTTCTTCCAGTGATTTTTTAATCCCTTCGCAGACCTCGATGGTATTGGCCTGACGCTCTTTATGCACATAGATCGAGACCGTGGGCGCGGTATCATAACGCGCATAGCCGGCAGCTTCCAGGAAGGAATCCCTTACGCTGGCCACATCTCCGACTCTAATAATCATGCCTTCCGGAGAGGCTGCCAGACCTATTTTTTTAATACCTTCCACGGTTTTAAACTGACCAATCGCCCGCACCAAATAACGGTAATCACCTTTTTCATAGTTTCCCGCCAACAAGTTCACATTGTTGTCATGCAGTACTTTTACAATATGTTCAATGGAAAGACCGTATGATTGCAAGCGGCTCTGATTTATCTCGCATAATATTTTACGCTCCCGTCCACCGGAAACTTCTACATTGGAAACACCCGCCACCCGGTTCAAGGGCTCTTTAAGCTCCTTATCCGCCACTTCCCGCATATACTCCGTCGGAATGGTTTCCGAGAGCATGGCCACAATCATAACCGGCGCATCCGCCACATCATATTTTCCCAAAATCGGTTTGCGAATGCCTTTGGGAAGTTTATTACGAACTTTGGAAAATTTTTCCCGAACTTCCAACGCAGCAAAATTCATATCAATCCCGGGTTCAAATTCCAGGATCGTCTCGGATTTTCCATCCTCGGACGAAGATTCAATATTTTTCAGATGGGCGCAGGTGGAAACGGATTCTTCCACTTTCTTGGTCACCATATTTTCAACTTCGGTGGGCGGAACGCCCGGATAACTGATATTGATGGTCACAACCGGATAACTTGTATTGGGCATTAATTCAACCGGTAGCTGTGACAATGAAACAGCACCCAAAATACTGATGCCGGTAAAAATCATAATAATCGTAACCGGTTTTTTAATAAAATATGCCGGTAATCCCATATCAGGAAACCTCCTCCACCGGCTTTTTCAGCAGTACTGCCATACGATGCTGAGCATTGTCCACCAGCAAATAAATCACCGGAATAACCACTATCGTCAGAAAGGTGGAAGATGCCAGTCCGCCGATAACCGTAACCGCTAAAGGTGCCATCAATTCTCCACCCATTGACAATGGAAACAGGGCAATGATGGTGGAAAAAGCAGTCATCAGAATCGGACGCATCCGCACCCGGCTGGCCCGAATAATCGCATCCTCTGCCTGCACACCTTGTTCACGTAACAAATTGGTATAATCAATTAAAATAATCCCATTGGACACAACAATCCCGATCAGCATAATCATACCGATAATAACCACCAGTGAAACCGGGGTTCCGGTCATAAAAAGAATAACCGTCACACCGATCAGAGAAAGAGGTACGGTAAACATAATAATGAACGGCTGGATCAGGGACTCAAACTGTGAGGCCATAATCATGTAGACCAGCACCACGGCAAGAATCAGGGCAAATGCCAGACTCTGGAAAGATTCATTCATTTGTTCGCTCTCGCCTCCCAGATAAATAAAATATTCATCCGGTACCGGGTACTTGGCCAGTCGCCCCCTTATTTCATTGATGACTTCATTTAAACTGCGTTTATAAATATTCGCCGTCACCATGATATAACGTTGTCTGTCCTGCCGCTTGATTTCCGAAGGTCCGACGCCCACACCAATATAGGCAACTTCATTTAAAGGCACCTGAAGTTCAAGCGGTGAATGGATATATAAATTGCGTAAATCAGTTACGTTTTTCCTGTCCTCCGGACGCATACGAAGTCTAATGTCGACCTCATCTTTTCCCGGTTCCTTATATTTCGTATCCACAGCACCTTTAATCGCAATTTTAGCTGTCCGTGAAATATCATCTACAGATAAATTATATAAGGCCGCTTTATCGCGCTGGATATACACTTTGGTTTCAGGTGCTTCCTCCACCATTGTATTTTTGATTCCATAGAGACCTTTTATCTCCAGTAGGAGTTCTTCCACATCTTTGGTCATTTTTGCCATCAAACTAAGATCAGTCCCCTTAATGATCACAGCTATCGGTGCCCCGCCGGTAAAGGCTGAGACCTTCAAAGCACTGTCCTGTACCAGATACTCAAATCGGGCCGGCCCGGTATCCAGTTTTTCCACCTTATCCTTGACTTCCTGCACCACATCGCTGGTTGAACGTTTCCGCTTCTTTTTCAAATTGATCATCAGGGTCGCCTGGTGCGATCCCATTGCATCCGCCACCTGCCCGGCATCCTCATCCTTGGAAGATCCAATATTGAGAGTCACATTATATATTTCCTGAATAGCCAGCAGGATATCCTCCACCTGCCGGGAAACCCTATCCGTCACATCAATCAACGCCCCGGTGGGAAGATTAATTTTAATGACAAATTGTCCTTGGTCAACTTTGGGCATAAATTCTTTTTTGAGTGGAATAAATAAAACCATCGCAGCAATAAAAAGAAATACAACCAACCCCATACTTACGCGTTTATTTTTCATAAACCAATCAAGCGTTTTCATAAAAAACATTTCAAATGCTTTAAGATGTTTTTCAAAATAACGAAGAAATTTCACTTCATCCAGCTGGCTCTCGCCGCCCTGCGAGACCAACATCGGAATCAACAACATGGCACCCATGGTGGATGCGAGCAGGGAGAAAGTCACTGTCAAAGCCAGATGTGAAAAAAGCTGTCCGGCAACCCCTTTCACAAACACCATTGGCAAAAACACAACAATCGTCGTCAATGTCGAAGCGACAACTGCGGTAGACACTTCACTTGCACCGATCACAGCCGCTTCCTTGGGTTTCAAGCCCAATTGACAATGACGATAAATATTTTCAATAACGACAATCGCATCATCCACCAAACGACCAATGCCCAGCGCCAAGCCACCCAATGACATCATATTCAAGGTAATATCCGAAAAATACATCAAAGAAAATGTGGCCAAAATCGCGATCGGAATAGAGGTAACCACGATGATGGAAGCGCGCAAATTCCGGAGAAAAATCAAAATAACTATAAAGGCTAAAATCCCTCCAACCGCCGCATCCTTAAATACACCGTTGATGGATTTTTTTACAAAAACAGACTGATCATAAACCGTGATGATCCGGATATTACGCCCGCGGGGCAAATCAGCTTTTAATTTTGTTAACGCCTTTTTAACATTATCAACTGCTTCCAGCGTGTTACCGCCGGCCTGTTTTTGAATGGTAATTGAAATGTTTTCCCTGCCATTGTAACGGGAAATCGAGGTTTTCTCCTTAAACGTATCGTATACTTTTCCAATATCTGAAAGCAATATCACCCGGTTATCTTTATATCGCTTCACATCATCCGCCGGCTGCGTCAGCGGCATCTGGTTGAGTTGCAGCAACTGCTGTTCCTGTGCCTCATATTCTTCGCTTTTATCAAGACCTACCGGCGATTTTTCAATTTCATCCAACGAGGTATACTCACCCATCGTACGGATCAGATAATCATAAAAATGCCCATGAATCGTACCTGCCGGATAATTCACATTTGAATTTTTAATCGCCTCCATCACCGAAAGTGATGAAATTTTGGCGGCATTCAAACGTCCCAGATCCAGGTCAACCAAAATTTCCCTGTCCAAGCCGCCTGTGATCTGAACAGAAGCAACCCCTTCTGATTTTTCAATCTGATTTTTGATGATTTTTTTGGAAATTTCCCGAACCTCATGCAACGGCATATCAGCAGAAACCGACAAAGTCATCACCGGCAGTTCAAAAGGATTATATTTCATGACAATGGGATCTTCTGATTCACGCGGTAATTTTTCTTTGACCAAATCGATTTTTTCGCGGACATTCAATGCGGCAAAATCCATGGACGTTCCCCAGGCAAATTCAAGCATGACCAGCGAAACACCCTCGCGCGATGTCGAATTGATCCGTTTGACATTATTTACAGAACTACAGGCGTCTTCAATCGGTTTGGTTATCAAAACCTCAATTTCTTCCGGCGCAGCATTCTCATAATTCGTCAGTACAGTGAGTTGCGGAAAGGTAATCGGCGGAAACAATTCACGCGGAAGCCGCAAATAGGAAATAACGCCCAATAATATGACTGCCGTAAAAATCATCGCCACGAAAACAGGCCGGCGAACAGCAAATTTCGGTGCATTTTCAATCAATTTCTTATCCTCGCTGTTGTTTTGTTCATTTGCCTGATCCTAAAACGCGGCGCTTTGATACTCCATGATTTGAACCTTGGCACCATCTTTTAATTCTTCCATCCCTTCAACAACCACCAATTCCCCTTCATTGAGTCCCTCGGTAATCTGAACATTATCAGTGGTCACATAACCCAATTTGACGGTTTTGAATTCAGCTTTATTATTTTGGTTCACCGCAAACACATGATAAGCGCCCTTGACTTTCTTCAAAGCCGGACGCGGTATAATAATTGCATTTTTGGTTTCAAATATCTTAATCCGGACACGAACAAACATGCCCGGCAACAAAAGACGATACGGATTGGCAATTTGAACCTTAACATTGAGTGTTTTGCTCTTCCCCTTCACCATAGGAGCAACATTGGTCACTGTGCCGCCAAAATCAAGATCAGGATAGGCATCAACACTAATTTTTACTGATTGACCCAGAACAACTTTGTTGATTTCCCTTTCCATAATTCCAACTTCTGCAAAAACATCATCAATATCAAGAAATGTCCCGATTTTCATATTTGGATTTATTGCGCTGCCTATTTCAACATCCCGGCTCCCCAAAATTCCGTCCGAAGGGGCAATAATTGCGGTCTTACCCAATTCTGTTTCAGCCAATTCAACATTAATCCGTGCTTCTTCAAGTTTAGAGGGAATAATGGCGCCCAAATCATAAAGAGATTGCGCATTGGAATAATTCACCTTGGCTTGTTCATATTTCAGCAATTGCTCCTGCGGATCCAACTGAGAAATAATCTGGCCTGCCTTGATTTCATCTCCTTCACGAAAATAATAAGCTGATACGTTTCCAGCAAGCTGAAAGCCGAGATTGACTTGAGCAAACCCTTTAATATTTCCCATGGCTAAAATAGAGTCCGAAAAATCGGTTTTGCTTATTTTTAAAACATTAACACGTGTTCCAACATCCGCAACTGCAACACCTGTGGTTTCAGCCGCCTGTTTTTTCTCCTTGAACAGAAGTTTGGAAACTCCCCATGCCAAAAACATCCCCACAACAACAATACTGATGATGGCAACCAGTTTATGTTCCTTAAACCAGCCAACCAAACCGGAAACATTCCCTTCTTGCTGTTCGCGAATGGCCTCAACCTGTCCTTTGACATCCACTTTTTTAAATTGCGTGGCCAGGCGGGAAAAACGAGTGGCAGCCTTTTTCTTATCCGGCTCAGCTGTTTTTGCCGCATCGGATTTTATTTCCTCGGCCGTCTTTTCCTCTTTAGAACCACCCATTTCCTGTTTCTTAATCTGATCATATGTCAGATTATAAGAAGATACTAATTTTGATTCTTTCCGCTCCTCATCCGGAGATTTTTTATCCGGATCTTTATCCTCGTCTTTTTTACCTTTACCAAACAATGGGCTCATTACACCCTCCAGAATTCAATTTCCCCGCTCGCTTGTCCGGCGGACTTGCCCAGCTTGCCCCGCGTATGCGGGGCAAATGCCGGTGCCGAATCAGCACAGGGATTTGGCTATAATCTATAAAAACGCATTATGCCGCTCCCGCTTCATTCCCGTGATATTATCCAGGAAAAACCCGGACTAAAGCGACTAAGCGATCAAATACTTTACAGCTCATCTTTTTGTACATAATCAATTTCCTGATTTAATCAAACGTATGCGCACCCTGCGATTTTTTGCACGTTTTTTCTTATTACTATTGCTGACAACAGGATTTTTATCACCAAAGCCTTTAACCGAAATTTTATTACTGGGAATACTTTTTATTTGTACCAAATATTTCTTAACTGCCTTGGCCCGTTTCAAAGACAAGGCTTTGCTGCTTTTTTCATCTGATGATGTATACCCATGTACCAATACCGTCCGTTGTGGATAGCGATCAAAAGATAGTGCAATTTTATCCAGAGCAAATAAATAACGATCATTTAGTTTACTACTGTTACGCGTGAAATAGACGGTAGTTTTCGTGACCAACCTCGCGGACTTTTTCTCCCCGCCGCGCACCTCTTTCTTGGCTGCCGCTTCGACATCATCCATCGCTTTATTTTTCATTTCCGTTTCACGACGCGCTTGTCGAATCACATCTTCCTTTGAACGGCGAACATATTTCGTGCGCGTACGGCTGCTGCCTTGTCGATCTTTTCCACGCGCAATTTTTGCAATTAACGCGCTATCAATCATCTTCGATTTTTTCAAAACCTGGCTGCCGACACTCCGTTTGGATTTCCCAACTTTAATATTGGCACCCAGTGTCTTTGATTCCTTCGCAACTTCCTGATCTTCCGGTTTTTTTGCCTCCACGGTCGTCATGGAACGCTTGGCATCCTTGGATTTTTGAATCACGACCTTACCTTCCATGGACCGCTTGGATTTCATCATTTTTTTCGCCCGTTCATTCAGCGAACGCTCGGAAGCTGTTAACTTTTTCTTCACAATGCGTTTACGCTTCGATGCTGTTTTATCTTTAAGCATTTCACCCCAGGAAAATTTCAAAGAAATCCTATGCGTATCCCCTAAATCGCCAAACGGCATATACACATAATCCAACCCCAGTGATGAATATCGTACCCCGGCACCAAAAGAGAATCCCGGTGCTGCGGTGGAATCATACCCGGTACGAAAACCGGCACGCACAGCCACATCCAGCGTTTGATTGGGTGCGCTGCGAATACCGGTATGAATCCAGTATTCAGCCCCCGCATTGATCGACATCATGGCTTCCACAGTTTGATAGTTAAAATCAAGTGCTGCAGATAGATCATCATCCAAAAGTTTGTAGGCCAAACCGATACCTGCAGAAAGCGGGAGTGGATCGTTTTGATAAAAAAACTTGACCGGTGTTCCCAGATTTTTTACGGAAATCCCGATCGTACTGGGAATGAAATAGGCAGCTGGATTTTCTTTGGCGAGATTGCGATACCAGCGGGTTTGTGAAAGCAAAAACTGATTGCCGATATCCAGTCCGAAACTAAATGATTGATTATCATCTATGCTTTCACTGATGATCTTCACACCCACACCAATCTTATGCTCGCGCAGCCCTAAATTACCCGCCCAGGCAAAATTCATAAGCAAATCCGACGCCCCAAAGGTGCCTCCGCTATTAAGTTCGTCATAATCCCCGGATGCCGACTCCACTGTTTTGGGTATCTCCCCTAAATAAAGAAACCCCACACTGATTCCAACTGCACCAATATAATCATACTTATCAGCGTATGAAATATATTCATAACGAATATCTTCAAACCATTCCAAGTGAGTCAATCCAATACCGCTCCGTTTCAATTGCATGAGTCCGGCAGGGTTCCAATAGGTCGCATCAACATCATCCACCACTGCTATATACGCGCTTCCCATGGCTTCAGCTCTGGAGGATGTCCCGATTTTTAAAAACGGTGCACCGGAAGTTCCTTCCCCTTCCGCCCAGACTTGTGACAATCCCAAAAGCAACATCATTACCATGCCCAAGGACAGAAGCAGTCCTTTTTTCAGAATTCCCCTTTTCGTCTCAGTCATCATCTTTTCCTCCCTCTCGGAACACACTTAAAATTAACAAAAATTCGTAAGTTTTCCAGTTTTCCATTCTTCATTGTCGTTATTATCACCCAATCCGTTGTCTCAATCCGATGCGCCCCAGATTCATCCAATCCCGCGATAACGGTTGATTTCCCGAGCGCTGCTATTAAACTTTTACACCTTTTTCCAAACAAACTCTATCTATCAAAATTTGCTAATATCATTTGATAAGGGTCCGTAATGCAGAATCAGGCTTAAGCGGTGGACACCACCTAAATCAGCATATGGAACATAGGCATAATCCAGTTGTAAATCCGCCCACTTAATGCTCGCGCCCGCTGTCAGCCGCTGAATGACATTATCTGATTGAAGATCATTTCCGCCTAATTGCTGCCGATAGCCAATGCGTGCTGAAAACGTTTTAACGTACCAGTATTCAACCCCTAATTGCAGATTGAGCTTATTATCCAGGGGTTGGTTTATTTCCAAGGCAGCATTTAACCCATGTTCTTTTTCCTCACCATAGGTTTCTTTAAATGCAAAACCACCTCGGATATTGAGTGGCAAAGAATCACTTTTAATATCCGGACCTAAATTTTGGATTGACAAACCTACTACCAGTTTGTTTTCCATAAAATTAACCAGCATTCCCAAATCTGCCGCCTCACCGGTTAATTGTTCCGTCCCCAGCTGACTCAACACAAATTTCAAGTTAATACCTACGGAAAAATTAGAAATTTGCAATCCGTACCCTATAATGCCTGCGAAATCATATACTTGCAGGGGCTTTTCATCGCTTAAGTCATTATCAATATCCGGCATGTGACGATACCACAACTGGAGTCCGGCTCCATAGGTATCACCTAAATTTTGTGCAAATGTAAAAATTTCATATTCCACATCATCAAACCAAAAAACATGTTCAAAACCCGCATCGAAATAATCAGGTTGTAAGGTTGATAATCCGGCAGGATTCCATTCAATACAATTGATATCATCTGCCAAGGCGACAAATGCGCCTCCCATGCCGTTCGGCCGGGCTCCCTGACCAATCTTTAAAAAATTGGCAGCAGATGTTCCGACTCCGCGGGCAAATGAATAGCCAACCGGCATCAGCAACATGCATAAAAGCAGAATGAAAATCTTGCGCATAAGTATCTCCTTTATTATTAATACACGCCATAAACGCGTTTACTGTTTAAATACAACTACTTTTCTTGTTTTATGGGTATTACCCGAATTATACTGAATAATATAAACACCATTTGCTACAATTTCACTATTTTCATTGGTACCATCCCAAATCCATGACCCGGTTGCAGGTAAATTAACCCCGGCCGGGATATCAATATCCTGTCTTTTGATCAATTCCCCTTCGAGGTTGTAAACTCGAATAATTATGTTAGCCACTGAATGATCCCGGGTTTTATAGGTAATCAATAATTGATCAATTTGGGGATCAAATTTATTGTGATTAATTTGAAAACTATCATTACCAATTCGCTTGGATTCCGCATAATCAACATACACCCGGTTAATTGAAGGTGAGCGGGCAATACCGGTACGATCATTGGTTCTGGTTTCATAAAAAACCTTGTAATGAATATAGCGTGCAAACTGCTGAACCGTAAAAGGCCCAATCGCTTGGGGTATTGTCCAGTCAGACCAGCATCCTTTTTCAATCGCATACCGGCATTTCATATCCATAATTTCCATATTTTCATTGCCATCCCAACCGACCATCTCAATAAGTTGGTCACGGTCAAGATCAATAAACCGCTCATAGGTTCCCTGCCAGGCATAGACAATATCCTGATCCTGGAACATATCAATAATACTGGTCATATACGCGCTCGATGTGTGCGGATCCACCATATTGTAGCGTCCGCCTAAGACGTATAAAAATCCATTGTCCCCGACTGAGGAATGCCCGGCGACCGCATATTCTAATGTTGTATTAGAAAGCGCCCATGACCCGGGGTTGGGAAACGCGGGAATTCGACCTGTGGTTGGATCAAGTGTGCAATAGTAGACAGTGTTTCGCAAAGTCCCACTATTATTAACACCCCCGATAACATAGAATTTACCATTCATAAAGACCACTTGATGTTCTGCCAAAGCTTCCGGCAAGGGGGATAATGTCATTTCTTCCCAATCATTTAACGTAGCATCTGAATTAATTTGCGCATAAAATATCTGGTCTTGCGGCACACCGGCAGCATCACGGCCGCCAAAGAGATAAACTCTGTTATACGCCACGCAGGCTGCCATATCATAGCGAGAACTGATACTTGGGGCTGCCGAGGGCGGATTACTCAAAGGCGCTGTTTCCGTCCATCCTCCGGCACCTCCGACTTCATTGATCGTACCACCGGGATTGGGCCGGCAAAACCACACCCGGTCTTCAAAAACCGGGGTGCTTTCTCCTGCAGGCTCACCCGCTGCATTCCAGCCGTTGTTTTGACGCGAGATCCCCCCCATAACATAAATATTGCCATTATGCGCCACTGTCGTATGTCGAATAAGCGGTTGATAAATCGGCAATGCCGTGTTGGATGTATAACCGCTGGCACCACCTGCCTCCCAGGCAGGATCATAAATGGGTAAAGAGGCCGTAAATTCAAATGATCCAACACCACTACTGGCACTTCCCTGGCCAACCTCTTCATACATAACGACTGTCCTACCCGCTTGAGTGGGCCGTCCTAAACTGTCACCGACTCCCGCCGCTGTTACTGAACGAGATGCCGCACCAGCCCAAATCCAGGCGTTCATAGAATTGGCGCCACCCACAACATAGATTGCGCCATTGGCAATTGTTGAAGCGTGTAAAATCGAGGCCATAGGTATAGACCCGCCGGTATCCGGTGCCGCCCATGTCTGTAGCGAACCATTGGTATCCACTTCAGAATTATAGACCGTTGAATAGGCGGATGGTTGAGTATCAGTTGTATAATGAATGCCACCGGCATAAGCGGAAAATGTATTGGGTCCGCCACCGATAACAAAAACCATGGGTGAACTGCTTGAGGTCCCTACATCATCACCTGGAAGCGGAACGCGCAGCACACCTGAATGCCCTCCCCAGGTATCATAAATATTGCCGCCATAAGCCGATCTAAACAGCGGAGTCGTCGGAACCCAACGGGAAATATTGGTCTTGGGCGTTGCCAATGTGGATGTATAGACCATATTTTGAATACCTGTACTGTTATAGCCGCCTATTAAAAACAAATGTCCATTAAAAGAAACCAGATTGTGGTTATAAACCTCAATCGGCAAATCCGTTGAACGGCTCCAGGTATCACGCGCTCCGGGACCGGGAATAAGCCCATTGGGAGGCTCAAGCCGCGCGTAAAAAACATCTGCCCTGGCATTGCCGGATGTCTGACCACCGGCAACCCATATTTTCCCGGCAGAAATCGTTGCAGAAGCGGCATACATCGGTTCCGGCAAGCTGGTGGTTTGCGTCCAGCCGGCTATATCACCTGTGGTAATGTCAATCGCACCCACATAAACATCTGCAGTCGTATCTAAGGGTTCACCTGTTGTCGACCCGCCCAAAACATAAATATTCCCATTCGAAATCGTTGCACAATGCCCGGAAATATTAATCGGCAGCGGTGCCGTAGTTGTCCGCCATGACCAAATATCACCACTTGGCTGGACATCCGCATAATAAACCGTATTCTGAGCAATATTTGATCCGTCCTGACCGCCAATAACATAAATTCTACCCTCAAAATAGGCTGACTTGGCCCTAAAGATAGCTTGCGGCAAGGATGCCACAGCGGTCCATGTATTGGACTTGTAGTGAGCTTTGATCGTCCCATCATGGCCAAGAATACGGGCCCAGTAAACTGCTGATAAAGTGGTATCCGCTGTGGACCTTCCACCAATAATATAGTAACGGCCATTCACTACTGTCGATGTGTGCCCATAGGTCGGCTGCGGAAGCACCGAAGTATCATCAGCTTCCTTCCACTCATCGACCGACCCGTCACTAAAAACTGTTCCATACCAAATTTTATTAAGCGAATTTGCTACAGTAGGACCGCCAAAAGAAGTGCTGTCGTCACTGCCATAACCACCACTCAAATAAATTTTTCCATTATAAGTCGTTGCCGAGGAAAGATAGAGCGATGTATTGGACGGACCGCTTACCGTAGCCCAATTTCCCAACATCGCATAGGGCGCCAATTTCAGATCACCATCAAGATTTTGGCCAATCTGTATATTGTCATCTTTCCCAGCATAGAAATCTGTTGAGAGATTATCTACAAATTGCTTGGCTGATACATGACCCGGAGCCGACAGCAGACTCAAACAAAAGATCAAAAAAAACATTTTAACAGCGTAACCAAAAAGAGGGATAATGGACTTTTGCTCAATAGGACTAACCGACATTTTTTTCATAAAAAAGAACCCCTCCTGAAATTGAGTATAATAAAATTAGCGAATATCTCGTTTCGTTGACTGAACACTGCTTTCAATTATTTGCAATCGTTGATCAACGGAAATAAACAAACGAATAATTTCAGCTGCCAGATATAAAATCAAAAAATAAATACCCCCAATAAAAAGAACCCCCAGACTGGCTAATTTTCCGGATCCAGGGGTTTTACCAAATAAAATTATCAATGCGCCTGCCAATCCAAGACCACCTAAAATATAAGAAAGAACCTTAAGAACCGAGATAGAAATCCTGAGAAAAGAATATTGACTTTGCAAGAGTGTCTCCTGTTTTTAGTATTAGATTTGTCAAGGCAATACTTAATGCCTATATCTTACAAAATATATATAAATATACCATTTTCACGCGCACGTGTCAACATCCGTGAACATTTTACTACTTCTTTTTTAATGTATTGGCTGCTTCATCCCTGTTTTTAGAATAAAGCGGGAGAATAATAATGATCTTTTACAGATCATATTTCTACCAAACGGATAGATATTTGAAGAACGGGACTTCCATAGATCGCCGGATCAGAGCGGAAAAATTTGATTATAGTCTAATAAATTCATGCAATAGAAATGCCAATAACAAAACAGTAATCACTGTTAAAATAAATTTTATGCTTCTCTTTAGCGCGGCAACTCTTTTCCATTTTATA
Source organism: bacterium (assembly GCA_021108215.1). Classification (NCBI taxonomy): domain Bacteria; species bacterium. The sequence goes on from JAIORK010000049.1 coordinate 233,610, forward strand.
TTAAGCAGCAAAGGAATACTGAAAAATGCGTACCCCAAAAACACATAAGTGAAAAATACGACCCCTTGCATTCCCGGATATTTCCCCATGACCAAAAAGCATGCAATCCATAGGGGCGCAATTAAAATCACAGTTGAGAGCAAACCCATCAAAAACAGCGGTATACTTAAATGTCTGGGATTGATGGTCTCTGCCAAGGGTAATTCAGGAGAATGATTTGTGAAAAAAAATAACAGCACAAACAGAAGTAAAATACAGGATACGGCAAACAGTAAACGCTGAATCAGAGAATTATCCAGTATGCTCCCCAGCCACCCACAAAAAAACCCCAACAGACAATATCCAACCCACCGGCCTGCCAGGTAATGTGCGATCCTTACAAACGTAGGTCTAACTGCAAACAGTCCGTCAATATTCGGAAAAGTGAAACCAATTGCACGAGAATGTAAATACATGTATCCGGCAATTATCATCCCGATGAGGAAACCCACCATCATGAACAACACCTCTTTGGATTAACCCTACATTCACTGCTCCAAAAACGGTTACTATTTTCAAGTTCAATTGCTCTGCATTGGGGCGTGATTATGCTGTCGGTTGCTGCTGCGCAATGACCCGATGAGCAAGCAAAATTCCACACTATTATTTTTTCCCCGGTGCCGCCTGTTCAAAGGTGAGTACGCGAAAAACAAAAAGTTCGGTCCGCTTATCCCGCCAACTATCCATCGGAAGCCTGGCTTTTTGCGAACACAAATTGTTCAGGAATTCCTCTTTGCTCCATCCTGTATCCGTGGCAACTTGCGGAAGAAACAAACCCGTACGGTCTCCCCGTTTTACCATCACACCATGAACTCCCAAAATAATTTCAGAAGGATCAGCAATTTTTTCCAATGGCGACAACACAGAAATTTCGATATCCGTAAAAGGCAGTTCTGCAACCTCAAGTGCCTGAAACCGCGGATCTTCAAAAGCCGCAGCACATGCCATTTGAGAAACCGCTTGATAAAGCGGTAAACGTGATTCCGTCATTCCGACGCAGCCCTGCAACATGCCATTGCGCTTCAATGTTACATAAACAGGATAACGCTTCAACAGTGATTTTTGTGAAGTTGTTGGCATCAATTGATTGCCGGTCGCCAACCCCTCAGTGATGGCAGCCCGCGCTATATTCAACAACTCTCTTTTTTCCTGCTGCGCTAACTGAATCTCCGCCGAGTCCTTAATTTTATTAATTAGCTTATCGGGTTTTGCGGGATTTGCCACCATTGCCATCGCCGCATATCCAACAACTCTTTTTTTATCCTTTGTGACATCCCCGGAATTGGCATAATGTAAAAGTTGACTTTGATTGGCGCCATTGATATTTGCCGCAATCATTGTTGTTTTCAATGCAGACAGCCCGCAAACCGTACATACTAAATCTGAAATACCGCGTGATAAAACTTCGCGATCAAACCGATCCAACTGGTAGGGGTCCATTTTTTCTACCGCGCCCAGCATTTTTTTATCAATCACCTTCGCATCCGCCCAGGTGGGATAATGCGATAGATCCGTCGAACAAATAATCACGGCATTGCGCATACTTGCCTGCGCGGCAATCGCTTCTGCAACCGACCAGCATTCGTCCCAGGTTGAGGTCCCCATAAGAATCGGAACCATCTTTGCACGGGGTGCAATTTTTTGCAAAAAAGGAACCTGCACTTCGACCGAATGTTCTTTCACCCATGCCCGCGGTAACAAGTGGACATCAGGACAACTTTTTAGTAATTCACGCACCGCTTGCAAATCAACCGGGTAGTCTCCCAGCGGCGTATGAAAAGCCTTGCCTTGCCAGACAATGGCCCCACCCACATCTGCATAATGAGACGTGCCGATAATGTAGATGGTATCGATCTTTACCTTCGCAAGTGCTTTCATCGCCATCGCCGTGATAACTCCGGAATAGACATAACCGGCGTGCGGGACCACCAATGCTTTCAACTCCCCTTGCAATTTGGGTGGCGGTGCATTATAAAACGCTTTTTTTAACAACGCCGTCAACTCCTTTGCAGAATCAGGATAAAAGCTCCCGGCAACCGCCGGTTGACGTATTTGTCTCACCTGGTTCCCCGCCGAATTGCACCCCGTTATGACAGGCGCTAAAAAAATCATCATCACAAATAAAAGCATCGGCCGAAAAACGGATATGTGACTTCTTAATACCCATAACATCGCAACACCCTCCTTGATCTACCTACTACAATCTTCTTACTTATTTACACACGTAACTGTATTCCCGTTTTTTCATTCTCTTTAAAATAGCACAACTTGATTATTTTTTTATATATATTTCTTCCTCTCAAAGGAAAATCAATTGCGATAAAAATCCACGGGCTTACCCGGCATACGCCTCCGCATACGCCGGGCAAGCTGGGCAGGCTGCCCGTGGTATTTTTGTCGGGAGATGTTCGCCTGCGGCGATATTTTTACTCGCTTCACCGATGGACTTACCCGGCATTCGCCCCCGCATACGCCGGGCAGGCTGGGCAGGCTGTCCATCGTGTTCGCGCCGGCACGATAAAAAACTTTGCATTTGTCATTGCGGGCGAAGCGAAGCCCCGACCGGATGGGGGATCGTATGGGACTTCCGTTGGTCGCAATCCCGTTTGTATCATCATTTTGCAATCAAAACAGATTGCTTTGTCGCAAAAAACGCTCCTCGCAATGATAAATGCAAAAAAGTGTTGGACGCACGACACTGCCTGACAAAGCAATAACTGATTAATCACATGTGTTCATCCACTTTTTTACTTTTCCGGAATTTACTCGCAAATAGGTTTGCCGTCTTTGAGTAACTTGTAGACCACCCTGAGTCGGCCTTCGCGTTCCTGACAAATAGCGATAAACTGATCTACTGTATTTTTCAGTTCTTTGCCGGCCTGCGAGTCTCCGGGTTCGTATTGATAAGCTGGTGTTTTCCCAACTTTTTTTTCTTTTAAAAACATGCTTTCCTCGAGTTCCTGCATTTCATTTTTAAGTGATTTTAATGAACGATTCAAACCTTTGACAAGTTCATCCAATCGATACCAGGTATCAGGATGATCATGATAAAACTGAATGACTTCCCACTTAACAAACGAATTGGCATAGCGTTCGACAAAACTCTCGATGGCTTCATCCATTTTCATGATATCAGCTATATTTTCATCCATATCTTTTCCTGTGCCTCCCAGGGAACCCCTTTAGGCACCGCTGAACAATCGCGAATCGCATACCCATTTGGCAGGGGAAATTCTTACCGCAGTATTTTTTCGAAATTATTATTAATCTACAAACTTTAAATGTCAAGTATTCCTGAATTTATTATTGAACCGTATCGAAAATCACCGTATAATCTCAACGTTTTCGATGGCGGCTATCCTTGTTTTATTACTATTCCCGCCTTTGCTTTTATCAACAGCATTCAGGAGCACACGATGCCGGCCTCTCTACGAAACCTCAATACTGCCATTTCTGAAATCCACGCGAGTCTTTCCCCGCGCCACGTTATTGACATTGCACTTAAATGGTCAAAAACACTGCTTCATTGCAAAGCCGGCGCTATTTTTCTCCCACATCATTCCAGTGAAGGATTAAAAGTTTACTTTCACCTGCCAACCTGCGAACCGGAACAACTCAAAACATCGGTGGCAACAAACTCACAAAGTCTTGAAAATTGGATAATTTCATCTGGAAAACCGCAAATCATACATAACAATTTTCAAAAAAATCTTTTAAAAAAAACCGAAATTCCGGCACTGGAACCCATCCACAATTTGATGGCCCTGCCTTTGAAACACAAGACCAAACCAATCGGTGTTCTGGAAGTCATGAACCACCGAACGCATTCGCCTTTTTCCCCCAAGCAGCTCCACTTTTTAGAGATGCTTGGCCAACAAATCGCCACCGCCCTCCACAACGCCCAAGTGTACAGTGCACAGCAAGCTTTCGCAAAAGAACAAAAACGCCAAATCAGTTCCACAACCGAACAGTTACGCAGCGCCAATGAAAAACTCCGCGAAACCGACAAAACAAAATCCGAGAGTATTTCCATGATCGCCCACGAACTCAGGAGTCCCATTACTTCCATAGCCGGTTTCGCTAAAATACTTTATTCCGGCAACACGGGACCCTTAACCCGCGACCAAAAAGAATTCTGCGGCATTATCCAAAAAAACACCGAAAACATTGACCGGCTTGTTGGAGATCTATTGGATATGACCAAGCTGGAATTGGGTAAACTTGTTTTACATTTCGATATACTCGCATGCCGCGAATTGCTCAAAGAAGCATTTTTTTCCATCCGCGGAATTTCAGAAAAAGACAACGAAAGAATCCACCTTAGACTCCCGGAAGAAAAAATGTTTGTTTCCGGTGACCGGCTGCGTCTTGTCCAGGTATTGGTTAATCTTTTGACCAATGCTCTAAAATATTCCCCGACAGATAAACCGATTCGCGCCTATTATTTTTCTGATGAAACCCATATCACTTTTGCCATTGAGGACCAAGGAACCCCGTTGTCCGCCGAGCAGCAACAAAAAGTTTTCGAAAAATTTTACAGAGTTAAAAACAGCACCATCAAAACGACCGGCAGCGGTTTAGGCTTGGCAATCTCCAAAATCATCCTCGAAAAACATGACGGAAAAATATGGGCGGAAACACTTCCCGGACCCGGCAATCGTTTCTGTTTCCGTTTAAAAAAAATTGCAGGTCCTGTTGTTCCTCCGTTGTAGCGGCCTTCTCCCAGGACTTGCTTACCACCCTGCCTGCGCGCCACTCCAGCCGGCATGGCGGTCTACCGTACCAGCGGCCAGGTGACTGCAAAAAAAACAACATATAAAATAGCAGCCAGACTTCCGCCCAAACCCATCACGGAATGTCTGGAAAAAATAAGAAACACTGACGCTAAAATACCTACTGAAAAAGAAATCAATGCATACGAACCAGCAGACGTAGACGCTATCGGCATGACAAACATCACCCAAATATACGAAAGTAAATAAATCCCCATAAAAATCGCCAATCCCAATATAAATTGTTTTCGTTCGCCCGTTGCCCGAATTTTAATCTTTCTTCCCATCGTCGCTACACTCCTTTTCGTAAATTACTCTTTTTTTCGCACAAAACCGGCAGACTCAATTACCGATCATTATTTCGATCCTCAGGTAATCGGGCCTGCTAAAATTCCGCTTACTTTTTCCTGCAATGTTTTCAAACTAAAAATTTTCGGAATCCTGTCTACTTCCTGATAAATTTTTTCATGTTCCGCGACGGCAGTCACCACCAGAATTGGAATGACAATGTTTTCTTCCTTCAACGCTTGTCCAAGTTGCTTCCCGTCGATATACGGCATTTTAATATCCAATATAATAAGATCATATCCATTCAAACGCAAATAATTAAGCGCCTCAATACCGTTTTCAGCCGCTTCAACGGCATAACCCAGATATTCCAGGTACTCCACAACCGGTTCCCGAATCACAGTTTCGTCGTCCACAACCAATATGCGTTTTTTTTTCATCCCCATTTAGGTCTCACCCTCTTGGACTGGAAGTAAAATCGTAAAAATCGTCCCAACACCTTCACGGCTCTCCACCTCGACAGAACCGCCGTGTTCATTCACGATACCGTAACTGGTCGCCAACCCCAATCCGGTCCCATGCCCTCTTTCCTTGGTGGTAAAAAAGGGTGTAAAAATATTTTGAAGATCCTCTTTTTTTATCCCGATCCCATTATCTTCAAATTTCACAACAATCTTATTCTCTTTTACGGATGTGATGATTTTAAGATAACCGTCTTTTTGTGCCATGGCATCACAAGAATTATTCAGTAAGTTGATAAATACTTGTTCCAGCCGATAACGATCGGCGGAGATTTTCGGGATATCTTTTGCAAAAAAAGTCTCTATGTGTACACGGTGAAATTGCTTAAAATTAACCGCCATGGTCAACGTCTCCTGCAAAACTGCATGAATATCCACTGTCTGTTTCTTCGGTTGGTCTTGACGTGCAAAGGATAAAAAGCTCTTAATAATACGATCAATACGCGTCACACCCTCCGAGAGTGCATAAAAAACCTGTTCACGTTTATCCGGACGGGCCAAACCATATTCTAAAAGTTCCAAATTTAACTTAATACCTGTCAGTGGATTATTAACCTCGTGGACAAGACTGGCCGCCATTTTACCCATACCGGCCAAATGGTTGGTCTGGACAAGTTTATTCCGGATATTTTCCTCCCGGGTGATATCTTCTGTGATCAACACCAACCGGGTTATATCACCTGGTTCATCCGTCAACTTAACACAGACATACGAGTAACGAATAATTTTTTTTGTTCCCTCCAGCGTCGTATACTCCATCCGCAGCCCGATTAAATCCTCACCTTTTTCAAGCAGCATCGCTGCCTTGGGTCGAATAAACTGCTCGGTCAACATTTCCAAAGGAAGTTCGCTGCCGGGTTGTTCCTTCAGCGTCCCTGCCAAAAAAGCAAACCGAAAATGTACGCCATTGCTATAAAGCAATTTAAGACTCTCATCAATGATAACGACACCTACCGGAATATTTCTCAGGATACTTTCCAGTTGTACTTGCGACTGCCGGGCAGCCAAATTTGCCTGCTTGTACTCTTCGATCTTCTCTTTCACCCGTTTGTTCAAGGTCAAATTCAAATCCCTTAATTGATTCTCCGTCCTTCGTTTGACAACAATCATCCCTGTGCCCAAAATAATAATCATCGCGAAATAAATCAAAATTGCGGATATGGTAAAGGAAGCATCCAATCCCTGACTCTCCAGGGATTTCAAAAACCCACTTTGCGGAATGTATACAATTCCCAATGCCGCAATAAAAATCAATGCATCCAAAATTGCCACGGCAGGCCATGCAACCAAAATTACATTGAATATTATTATGAATGTATATGTAATGACAAAGGTTGCCATAAGATATTGCGGTGCATGCACCACAACGGCAACCGAATCCGCCGCCAGATGACAAAGAATAAAAATATAGGCACACAGCTGACATTTTTTTTGTCGAATGTTCAGAAAAAGCGCCACGCTATAGACCAACGAAAATAGGATTACGCCATAAATGAGAAAACGCTTTTCGACCGGCACAAAAAACGCTTCCAAAGGCCAAACACTAAGCGCTGCCAAAAATGTAACCAGCAGACTAATTTTCAATAGTTTAAATTCCTGCGTCAATGACTTATCCACAATCATCCATTCCAAACTACCGTGTTTTTCAGACAGTTAGTTTTATGCAGTATTTTCCGGTTGCCAATAACGAACCATCCAGGGAAAGGCCAGAGAAAAAAACAAAATCGCAACCACACCCTCCAGCGGATAGTGAAGCACAGGCAGTATTGTGTTCCACCGCAGGTTTTCATTATATTGCCAGACCTTTAAAACATGCAAGCCAATTAATTCACTCCCCAAAAAGTACGGTACGCCTATGAGTACATCGGTTAAAAAAAGGCGTTTGTCACCCCGCATTCCAGCATGTTTTCCAAAAAAGATGCTGCATAATTTTTCCGAAAGCAACACAACCCAGGTAAGATTGATTCCCCAGCCTATCACCACAAACGGCGAGATATCCCGCCAAATATAAAATTGCATGAAATAGGTCCATGCCGGTTCTGTCATGTATTCCACGCACAGACCGGTTAGCATGCCGGCAAAAACCAAAGACCAAAAAGGCTTGTGCCATAGTCTGCTGATGGCAACCCACGAAACAGCAAAAATAACCCCAGTTAATAATTCAGCGCGCCATGCAACCAGCCAGTCCCAAATCACCGCTTTGCCACGCCCAATTTATCCAGCAATAATTGGAACCAACTCTGAAAAACCACCAACGAAGGCACTACCAGAAAATACAGCAAAAATTCTTCCAGCGGAATCAAACCAATTTTCACGCCCCAAATTTGATTTTCGTTCCATATCCACCAACCCCAATGAAGTGCAATCGTTTCAGAGATAGTCATAATCACAAGAAAAACAAGCGTAGTCCACAAAAGTGATTTCCATTGTATTTTCTTCAAACAAAACGGAAGACCCGCGATTACTTGAATTAATACTCCCAATAACCACCAAACGAGATAAAGGCGCCTTTGACCATGACGGTAGGAGAAGGAGCCTGGTTTTCCATCCACATTATTTTCAGGCATTTCGCCTCCTTGACATATCCAATTTGGCGGACAATCCTGAATAAAGAAAGGTAATCATCCAGGCAAATGGAAACCAAAAAAGATATTCTTCCAGGGGGGCTCCCCATACATTCACACCGATTAAGCTGCTGTATTGTTCAGAAAATTCCCATGCCTTAAAAATATGCAGACTCAATAATTCATTCAAAACCTGTAGAATCATAACTGTAATGGCTGTCAACAAAGCACTCCAACGCCAATAGCGATTCATTTTCGGCCACGCCCAATAAACTGCTGCAATTGCCATGCCGCATAACATCAAGTCCATGATCATATACCAGGGCAGCTTCATTTCATTGCCGCTTCCGGTTGAAACACTCATACAGCGACATTGCCGCCAAGGGGGCGAAAATAAAAAAATTCCAATCATCCACAGGAACCCCGGGTGGAAACATCCATCCCAGCGTGGCATGATAGGACCACCATGTTTGAGTAAAAGCAATCCAGTTCCAGAAAAAACCAATCACTGTCATCACCACAACTGTTAACCATGCTGCTTTTAGAATGACTCGTCTTTTTTGAAAAAACCATATCCCGATACTCAATCCATTGAACAATACAAGTTGGCTGATAATATAAAATGGATTTTTTTGAAATTGAACATAACTGATTAAAACCGCAATCATAGCCCCGACAGTTATTCCCGCAATTGACAGCAAATATCCTTTTCCAGCTCGCGAAGTGAAGTGGAAATACTGTCCCAGTGCCAAATACACGAGAATGCTTAGTGCTCCGCCTAATGGATAAAATAAAATTTCCTCCAGCGGCAAATGCGGCAGCACCTCAAATCCCAACATAGTATCAGGATTAAAAACCCACCAGCCGCTTAAGGTAACCAAAAAACTCCAGGAATAGCCAAGAAGCATTACCAGACCCACTGACTTAAAAAAAGCGGCATAGTCTATATTTTTAGTGTATTTAATCAGAAAAATAATCGGAAACACAAAAAACGAAAGGATTGTCAGAAAATACCATGGTACTTGGCGGGCATTGCTATCAGGACAATTCGGCATACGACCGGTCATTTCCCCACCCCCCCCCGTTATTACTCTTACTTGTCAGATCACCTCTTCATTCCATTAGACGCATAAAAGTCAATTTTTATAATAATATTATACACTATTTTTTTTTATATATTTTTAGCAATTTTTCGGTAATTTTTTAGTTAGGTATCGTTGCTTTTTCTTTTTTCCGCCTTTTTTTTTATTCTTTTCTCAATAATATCTCTAAAGTCCCCCTCCCACCCCAGTTCACCAGGCTCAAAAAATCTCATTGTCCTAATTTTATCTGGCAAATAGTCATCCGCAACCCAGTGCCCCTCATAATCATGAGCATATTTATACCCTTTTCCATAACCCAGCGTTCGCATTAATTTTGTCGGAGCATTTCGTATGTGCAACGGAACCTCCAGTTCGCCTTCATCTCGAATTGCTTTCTGTACTAAAAAATATCCTGATTCCAAAGCATTGCTCTTCGGAGCAAGACTTAAATAAACCGCTAGTTCAATCAGAGCCAATTTCCCCTCAGGCAAACCTACAAAATTAAAAGCTTGCTGGGCACTCACCGCCATCATGAGCGCACGCGGATCAGCCAACCCAACATCTTCACTCGCCATGCGCGTCATGCGCCTCAATAAATATTTAGGATCTTCGCCGGCTTCCAACATTCTCGCCAGCCAATAAACCGCCGCATCCGGATCCGAACCACGAATACTTTTGTGTAAAGCGGAAATAAGATTATAATGCTCATCACCTTTTTTATCATAACGCAGTGCTTTACGCTGCATGGCCTCTTCCGCAATTGCCAGCGTAATACAGGTATTCTTTTCCTCCCCGGCCAAAGCAACCGCCTGCTCAAGCACATTCAATGCAGCTCTTGCATCCCCATGGGATTTTTGCGCAATGTGCTGCAACGCGCTTTCCTCCGCGCTCACGGCCTGCGCCTCCGTGCCCCGGCCGGCTTCGACCAGACCTTTTTTCAGAATACCGATTAAAGACTCTGCGGAAATAGCATTCAACACATACACTTGGCAGCGGGACAATAATGCAGCATTCACTTCAAAAGATGGATTTTCCGTCGTGGCACCAACCAAAACAATATCACCTTGTTCGACAAAAGGTAAAAAAGCATCCTGCTGAGCCTTGTTAAAACGGTGAATCTCATCAACAAATAAAATCGTCTTACGCTGATGATACCGCATCAAATCCTTCGCAACCGCCAAAACTTCCTTCAACTCTTTTATCCCGGAGGTGACTGCCGAATAGGACCGAAATTCCGCTTTAGAATATTTCGCAATAATCATGGCCAGAGTTGTTTTCCCGGAACCCGGCGGTCCCCATAAAATCATCGACGGAATCGTGTCCTTTTCAATTGCTTTTCGCAAGACACGTCCTGATCCCAAAATATGTTCCTGGCCGACAACATCATCAATCACATGCGGACGCATCCGATCCGCCAAAGGGACCAGCCCCATATTCCGGTTGTGTGCTGTGTCAAAAAGATCCATTTTCCCAACCTCGAAAATTAATTTATTTTCACTGTAGGATACCATGGTAAGCGGGAAATGCCATAGACGGAATTTTTTACTCAAACTGATTTGGCAAACTGGTATTTTGTCTATGTTTACTGGATATAGACAACCCCGAGTACTTCTCGCATATCGTCAATGCCCATTTCTTTTTTCAATACTTCATTAACCAGGATATCTATTTTTCTTGGCGGAATAATCCGGCTCTCAGACGCGGTCACATTGCCTGATTGAATTATTTCGATAACTTGCCTGCCAACATCACCAAAGTCAACTGTAAAAGCCAACATAGCACCACTCTTCACATGAAACCGGGATAGCCCCACAAGCGGAATTTTATTCTTTCTTGTGTAGTCGGCAATAATTTTTAACGATGCAGGATGAATAACGGTTGGATCGGCAACCAATAAAAGCAAGTCAACCGCATTGCTGGTAAAACGCCGGCAAGCTGTCTGGATTTCATCACGCGAGCCGACCGGTACCGCCATAAGCTGAAACTGATGGCTGCCGCCTATTTTCCTGACATGATTCACCAGGGATCCTGTCAATCCGGGATTAAAAATAACTCCAATACGGTTCCGCTCCGGAAACAACTCACGCAACAGCTTAATTTGTTGCTCGATTTTTATTCCCACAAGAATCCCGGAAGCGCCGCGCTTTTTAAAATGAACCTGATCATAAACCAAAGAATAATATACCGGAATATCCAAATGTATGTTTTTTGCTAATCCAACAGCTTTTTTTCCCATGGCAATCACCAAATCCGTCTTCTCCGGTATAAGACCCAATACTTTCGAGGACGCGATGTTGTGATTTTTAGATAAAATTATTTCTTCCAGATCTTCTCCCAGTACTTTTACAATCGGGGCTCGAACTTCCTGGTACGGCCCTTTATCATGGCTGAGCACCATGACAACCTTCCCGGCTTCCACCGGGCCTCCCAAAAAAACGATTTGACCCATCATCATCGTGACAGTGAAACCCATCCAAAGCGCTTTATGCAATTGCTTCCCCAGCATTCGTCACCTCATGGCAGACTAAATTTTCTTTTAAAAACGATATTTAATTTGTCCAAAGAAATTTGTCCCGCCGTCCCCGGGGACCACATCGATATTTCTCCGTACATGTTCCGGATACAATACTTCCTGTCCAAGAATATTTGTAATTACAAGACTAATCTCAAGGTTTTGAAATATCTGATATGTGGTTTTCCAATTGAGCAACACATGTGCGGGAACGACCACTTCCTGACCGGGTGTGAAATCCGGCGATAAGCTGCCGTCAGAAATCGTCCCCTTGCGTTCCCCAATATAGTTTATAGTGAGTACATTGGTGAATCCGCTGATCCGATTTTCCAGGGAAGCATTAACAACGACCTGATCAAGATACTGGATGGGACTCCAATCTGATTTTTCCTTTCCTTCTTTATATGAACAATTCATTATGTATCCGAGCAGTTTTTCACCTAAAATTTCTCCCCGAATATCAAATTCCACACCATAAATTCTTTGGCCCTCCGCATTTCCATAACCCGGCGTAGCCCGCGATGGTGTGGTATCGCTTTCCCGATCTTCTAATTCTGTAATTGCCGGAATATCGCCTGATTGATAGGTTACAATACGTCCGATCATATCGTCGGTTTTCAAACCAAAAAGCGTCAACCTCAGTCCCTGCTTGGCAACACTCCAATCCGCACTCAACTCCAGGGTAGCGATCCTTTCAGGGTTCAAATCAGGATCACCATATAAAACGTTACGCGTATTCACATACTTTTCAAAAAATGTCGGATTACGAAAAGCCGATCCGTAAAGTAATTTAACAAACAATTTTTCTGTGGCTGAATACACCATACTCACGCGCGGCACATAAGTCCCGCCATATTCACTGTTATTGTTATAACGAACGCCGCCCACTACTTTAAGCTTTTCCAGCATGCCAAACTCCACCTGTGAATAAACAGAAATATCATCCGCAGTATAATCACTTAAAAATGCTGATGCCCAGTGGGATTCATTTAACGCCAGATCATAAAATTCATACGGATCGGTTGCTTGTCTTTCATAGGAAATTCCCGCGCTTACAAATGCCGCCGACCAGATCTCATAGATACCATCAACATCCATCCCGTATTTGGCCCCGGAATATTTCATATCAATTTCCGTTCCTGCAAATGAATCCATATAACCATCATAAGACGAAATAGCATAATGTACCCGCGCGTTGAGTTGTACTTCCTCCAGTTTTTTTTCATAATGCAATGTTGAACCACTGGCTGACGTTTCCACCTCACCGGTCATGGCATGTACCGGAACGATCCCGAATTTATCTTTCTCCTGCTTAAAATGATAGATATCCAACCGGAAATCACCGGCGGAAATATTCCCAAACAGGTTATAAAAATCATTTTCATAGGCATCCTGGTCCAGATCATAATAACCCAGCTGCGCTGTGATTCCTGTTTCATCAACCGCATCGACCTTGTAGCCCTGGTGCTGATTGTACGAACCTCCGACTAAAAAATCAACCATCTCAAATTTCATCCCCAAAGTCAGCTCACCATTGGTCGTTGTCTTACTCCCGGCAGTAACACCAACCTCCATGATGTCTGTGGCTGATTTTGTAATAACACTGATCACCCCGGCAAATGCACCGGTCCCGTATAAAACCGAACCGGGACCGCGAATAATCTCGATTTTTTTAATAATATTAACCGGGATGGCTTCCAACCAGTGAGTGCCGACAGTCGCATCGCGAATCGGCGTTCCGTTGAGTAACAATAGCGTCCGGTTGTTATAGTGACTTTCTTTAACACCTCGAAACGCGAGCGACGTATATCCAAAAAAAGATTCGGAGACAGTGACACCGGGAATACTTTTAATAACATCATATAGGGTTTCGGACGGTGTGCGCGCAATATCTTCAGCAGTAATAACCGAAATAACGCCGGGTGCCTGATGAATACTTTCCACTTTTTTAGTGGCAACTGAAACACCCAGGTAAATGAGGTCCTCAAGATCTACATTCGTCTCCTGCGCGCCGGCATTCCCAACCAAAACAGCGCCAACAAGCACCGCATAAAATATCAACCAACTTTTTTTCATATCCGTCTCCTTTTTTATTGGAATCTTTAAAAGTCAGTTTTCAGTTGTATGTATCTTCGGCATTCATTATAAAAAGTGAACCAGGTTTAATTATGTTAGTCGTTTCATCCCCGGCTTTTAAGCCGGGGACAGTTTGTTTGAAAAACAAACTGTGGAATAGTCATAATGGTATTTTACAACTCAATTTCATTTCCCCGATCTTCAGAGCGGGGAAATGAAATTGAACTTGACAGGTTGAAGAAAACCACCCACAAAAATCAATCTAAACGTACCGGGTTCATCACCATTCCGGTAATCAATTTTGGCAGGAAGTATGTTGTTTTCTGCGGCAGGGTCTCACCCTGTTTGGCCAGGTCCCAAATTGCATCAATGTTCGGTAACCCGGGTAAAAAAGCAGCCTGGGCATTGCCGCGACTTACACTCCGGCGTGCTTCATCGAGATTTTTTGTATATTGAACACGCCCTTTTTCTTCTCCCGGTTGAATGTTCAACAGATGTCCCAAGATCATTTGATTGAGGATAACAATATCCAAACGATGGTAGATGCGGGAATGCCTAGTATCTTGCGATTGAAAAAACTCATCCATAAAACTTTGACGGATTTTCAACAACATTGCCTGTTTCCCGCCTTTTTCCAAATAGCCGATCACTGCGCTGCGGGTCTTCTTCGCCAAATCTGCCTGGGCGGCTTGCAGCTTGGAAACCGCCCCGACTTTTTCCACTTCAAAATAATCACCCATTTTTTTCTCAAATGTTTTCCATCTGGCCGCCGGAACATCACTCACCAAACGAAAAACCGGAAGAACGCAAAGACCGGGATCATGGATTTCAGAAAGACACATCATAATGTACTCCGCATTGGGAGCCGCCTGAGATCCCATTTCCTTCTGGTAACGGATCGCGGTTAAATAACGATGGTGTCCATCTGCAATCAAAAGTTTTTTTCCTTGAAAAGCATTTTGAATCAATTGAATTTGCGAAGATTGTGTGACCGTCCAAAGTTTTTGCCCATCACCTGCCCAATCTTTGAAATCCAATGCCGCTTTCTTTTGGGTTACTTTCTTTAAAATACCGCTAATTCGTTTGGACGGATCGCGATAGAGAGAAAAAACCGGAGAAAAACTGACCCCGGTTTCTTTCAGAAGATTAAACCTATCTTCTTTGGGTCCGGCATACGTTTTTTCATGCGGCAGAATTTTACCCTCACCAAATTTCTCCAATTTGATATAGCCGATTAAACCGGTAAATTTTTTTAAGTTTCCGTCAGGATCAATGTAATCATTTTGAATGATATAAAAAGCGGGTTTGGCTTCCTTTTCCAAAACACCCCGGTCAATCCAGTCTCGCAATGTGGCATGTGCCCGGGTATACCGGTTATTATTGTCAGAATCCGTTTGCTTGGTCTTACCATATTCCAGACGAATAATATTATACGCGTGTGCACGGTAAAAACGATTTTGGTCATGCGGAGAAATAATATCATAGGGTGGTGTTACCAACCGCTGAATTTCCGAAACATGTTTTTTTTCATATCTCAAGCCACAAAAAGGAATGATTTTTGCCATCAGCTATTCGAATCTTGTTTCTTTTTAATTCGGTCTTTCCAACTCGTAATCGCCACCAATTCTTCATTGGTGTTCCGAAGCCGCTGCGAAAGAATTGTAATAATCTGGGTTAATATTTTATAAGCCAATTCAAGGTCCTGCTTAAGCATTTTATCAAATGATTCTTTCTGAATAACCATACAGCGGGTTTCTTCCATCGCTATAATATTGGCGGAATAAGGCAGATTGTCAAACAATGACATCTCGCCAAAAATTGCTTGCGGACCAAATGTCGTGATAAGTTTGTCTTTTTTTCCTTCCATACGTTTGGTAACCTTCACCTTACCCTTAATAATCACATGCAGCGCGCCGCCCAAGCGGCCCTCTTCCAGAATCATTGCGCCTGTTTGATAAAGCTTAATCCTGGCCAGCTTGAAAATTTTTTCCAGTTCGCTGTCATCCAGCCCTTCAAAAATATTGATTGTCCTAAGTAAACTGACTTCCATGGAATGCCTCCAGCGGTTCGTTCATTGACCGGGGTTTCCGATCCACAACATATTCAATAACGAATTCTCACCACTTCAAGTTTACCGAGCGCATGAGATTTTTTTTCCTCCGTCCCCATCAAATCCGGAAGTATTTCCTGCGTCCGGTGGATTGATTGGTCCGGGACTCGGTTCACACTCCCCAGCGCAACGGCCAAGGAACTCCCTATTGCAAAACCCACTATCATCCATATATCTGCTTGATAAAAATCGGGGGTGAATTTCCCCTGCACCATCGCATCAACCGACATCACAGACACATAACTAAAAAATGCTGTAAACGGCAATGAAATGAAAAAATGCACTTCAAAATCCTGCAACCAATTATTGTCTGTATAGACAGTTCCCGCCTCTTCTTCCGGCACGGCAAGTATTGCAGTTGTACTGTCTCCTGCCGGCTCAACCTCACCGCCGGTATCGGATACGTAGTCGCTCAATTCCGACATATCTGAAAATCCGGAAGCGGCAAAACTGTTCTGCGAACAAACAAAAACAACCACCGGCAAGAACAGGAACAACAAAACAGGTCGGCGCTTCACTTTTTATAGCACAACTTTGTTCAAAGGATATTCAATAATCCCCTGAGCACCGGCTGCTTTTAATTTAGGAATAATGTCCCGCACAACTTTTTCATCAATAATCGTTTCTACGTCCAGCCATTTTTGATCGGTTAGCGCCGAAACGGTGGGTTGCTTTAAGGCCGGCAACAATGCCAATATTTTTTTTAGATCTTTTTGCAAAACATTCATCTTCACGCCGACTTTCACTTCAGCAATCAAGGCCCCTTGCAGAAGCATATTTAGCGTCTCAATTTTTTTTCGCTTTGCCTGATTTTTCCAGGAGGTTTTATTGGCAATCAAAACCGTAGTCGAGGATAAAACGGTCTCAATAATCTTTAGTTTATTGGCACGCAACGAACTTCCCGTCTCGGTCAATTCTACAATCGCATCCGCCAATTTGGGCGGCTTAGCTTCAGTGGCACCCCAGGAAAATTCAACATTAGCTTTTACTTTTTTCTTTTTCAAGTAATCCTTAACAACATTCACCAATTCCGTTGCCACCCGTTTTCCTTTCAAATCCCGCACGGAACGAATTTTGGAATTTTCGGGCACTGCCAAAACCCAGCGCACCGGACGCAACCCCTGTTTGGCATAAATAAGCTCAGCGACATATTCCACTTTGGCGCGATTTTCCCGGGTCCAGTCGGCACCGGTTAATCCGGCATCCAAGGCGCCGGATTCAACATAACGCGGTATTTCCTGGGCACGCACCAACATCAATTCAATTTCCGGATCATCAATCGTCGGATAATAAGAGCGGGATGTCCCGCTAATCACAAATCCGGCTTTTTTCATAAGTGCAAACGTTGATTCTTTCAAACTGCCTGCAGGTAAGGCCAATTTAATCGTCACCTTCAATAATCTCCTGTTCTCTATATTTCTGAAGTATACTATATATCATCCTCAAACCCGTTTCGCAAGAATTTTATTTGACTTTTAGATATCAACCGTTATACTTTTCAAATTGTTTTATCGTACCATGTGAACACGATGGACAGCTTGCCCATTGTCGTGTCCACTAAATAAGCAGATGCCAATTTCATTCTAAGGTGCCCGGATTTATATAAAATGGAAAACATCTTCGATTTTTCTCCACAAAAATTAGAGGCCCTGCTCCTGCAATGGGGTGAACCGGCTTACCGGGCCATCCAGATCATTGCCGCCGGTTGGACACCCGGCCGCCGCCATTTCATGAGTGCCTCAACGCTGACCAAAACTTTGCGCGCCAAGTTAGATGACCATTTCAATATTCCACAGCCGCTTAAACCCATTCACAAGACCACGGATACCGACGGCACTATAAAGGCGCTCTTTGAAATTTCCACAGGGATACACATCGAGAGTGTCGCCATTCCAAAAAACAACCGGCTAACCTATTGCTTGTCCACGCAGGCCGGTTGCGGGATGGGATGTGTTTTTTGCGCAACATCCCAATTAGGTCTCATCCGAAACCTTACGCCCGGAGAAATCATCGCACAAATCCATGCGCTTAATGCCATCACAGGACGCAAACCCAGCAATTTGGTTTTCATGGGCATGGGTGAACCTTTGCACAATCTGGCAGCAGTAAGAGACACGCTTGAACTTATGACCCATCCCAAAGCCATGAATTGGTCACCTTCAAAGAGCATGGTCTCCACCTGCGGTTTTATCCCTGGTATTCAGGAAATCACAAAACAACCGCTCCATGCCAAACTCGCCCTTTCTCTCAATGCCGTCACCAACGAAATACGGTCCCAACTTATGCCAATCAATCGCCGCTATCCACTGGAAGTTCTGCTGCCGGCAATCCGCGACTATTCTCAGGCAACCGGTCAGACAGTCAGTATTGAATACATTTTAATCAAAGGAATCAATGACCGTATTGAGGACGCACTTTTACTTGGCAAGCTTTTAAAAAATTATAATGTCAAAATTAATTTAATCCCCTATAATCACATCTCGAACACCATTTACCACCCGCCGTCAGAAGCTGTGGTAACTGCATTCTTAAATTCAGTTCGAAAAAGCAAATTAGTAACAACGCTCAGAATTTCGCGCGGACGAAACATCCAGGCAGCGTGCGGACAACTGGCTGGTCAGCCCAACAGGAGTAAGCTATGAAAATAGAGGTTCATACCGCCCCACCAAAACGAGCTCACTATATTTGGCTGGTCATCGCCATTTCCCTCTTCACGCTGACCGCGAGCACACTGGCGACCCGCCATCTGTTGCACCAGGTCTCAGTTGTCGCCACACCGGATCTCACAAATAAAAGCATCGAGTCTGCAAGAAGCATCGTACGTGTCAAACGACTCGAGATAAAAATAAGTGAATATCGGTTTGATCAACGTATTGCGGCCAACCATGTTTTGCAGCAGAATCCCCTCCCGGGAGAAATGATTGAAAGCGATAAGACCGTGACTGTCATTGTATCGCGCGGGTTAAAATCGCAGGAAGTACCTGTTCTCAGCGGACTGTCACTTGATGAGGCCATCCGGACTTTATCTGATATTGGATTCAATGTGGGGCGTACCACTCGTTTCTATACCTCCGAGGCGGATAAAGAAATCGTGCTTGACCAACAGCCCGCAGCCGGATCGGCAGCTTCCCGCAGCGCCAACATCCATCTGCTTGTTTCGCAGGGACAGCGTCCTGTCTGGTTGATTATGCCTGTTTTAAAAGGCTGGCAGGTAGATGATGCGGCCAATGTTATTAAATTCATTGGTATGCAGCTTCAGGAAATAAAGCGGATAACCACCACAGACCACCCCCCCGGCATCATCCTTGATCAAACACCGCATGCCGGTATCCGCACCAAAGCCGGTGACCCGGCAGGTTTGGTTGTCTCCTACCAGGCTGCCGAAACAACCTTCGAAACACGTTTGCTAACACTCGACTATCTGGTGCCTGCTTTGCAAAAAGAAGTGCGTATCAAGTTTTTCATTCGTGACGATACAGGTTTACATGAAGTTTACAATGCCATGGAAAAATCAAGTTCAAAAATTTCCATCCGTAGAACTGTCAGCGGCGAACAGGTCAAACTCTTTATTTACCTTAACGGCAAACTGCAGGAAGAACGCGATATTTAGCCAGTCCTGAAAAAGCAGCAATCGTGTCATTGCCAAGATCGAAAAGACAGTTTCTCAGTATCGACTATTTAATATATTCGCCGCTCAAAAGAGCAAAAAAAAACAAACAAGTCTCCTTCAACCGAGGTGAAAGTATGCAAACCATAAAAATCGCCCCCTCATTACTGGCTGCTGATTTTACAAAGCTTGCTGAAGAAATTAGTATGATTGAAAAAGCCGGGGCTGATCTTTTGCACCTGGATGTGATGGACGGAAATTTCGTCCCCAACATTACATTCGGGCCACCCCTGGTCCGGTCCATCCGCCCGGTCACACGCCTGTTCCTGGAATCACATTTAATGATATCCAATCCCGCCATATTTATCGAACAATTTGCCAAAGCCGGTTCCGACAGCATCATTATCCACGCAGAAGCGGTTGATGATCCCGGTGTATTACTGGACCGGATCCATGCATTGAATATTAAAGCCGGCATATCCATCAAGCCCAAGACCCCGCTCGATCTCATTCTTCCTTTATTCCCCAAACTTGATGCTATTTTATTTATGTCAGTTGAACCGGGCTTTGGCGGACAATCCTTCATGCCTGAAATCCTCCCTAAAATCACGCAAGCAAAAAAAATCATTGACCAAAAACAATACCCCATTGATCTTGAAATCGATGGCGGCATCGGTCTTCAATCGGCGCCGCAGGCGATTGCCGCCGGTGCAAACGTCCTCATTGCCGGAACTGCCATATTCGGCCAGCCTGATCCGGCAGCAATCATTCGTCAACTTAAATCAAAAAAATAATTTTTTTTCGAAAAACCAAAAAGGCACTCCTTACAGAGTGCCTTTTTGGTTTTCGTGAGGTGTTTACTATATAAACAAGGCGGCACACAGCCGTCCTGGGAAACTATGCCACTTGGGTTTGCGAAACCATCGCATACGCTGTTTGATCTTCTTCAGCTGCTTGCAATTGCTCCTCAGGCTGGTGCCACGGCAAAACAAATGTAAATTTGCATCCCTGCCCGAGGCGGCTCTCAACCCAAATTTTCCCGCCCATAAGACCGACCAACTTCTTGCACAAAGACAAGCCAATCCCCATGCCACCCACCTGACGAATATACAAATCTTCAATTTGATAAAATTTTTCGAAAATTTGAGATAATTTATCTTTGGGAATACCCGGGCCTTCATCCCTGATCGAGATTTCAATATAATCAATGGGTTCTAAATCCGACAGCTCAACATAGGACATGGGTACATCTTCCATTTTCATGCGTTCGACACCTTTCCAACTATCAACCGAAAGCCAAATTCTCCGATTGGGCCGGCTGAATGCAATGGCATTGTCCAAAAGAAATGTAATGATCTGTTTCATACGATAGGAATCTACCATGATCGGCCGAAGCGAAGTTGCCAGATTAATTTCCAAATTCAAATGCTTTTTCTCATAAGACTCTTGAACTTCTTCAATTGCTTCCCAAATAACCCCCAAGGTACTGGCTGACGTGGTATCGAGATTAAAATCACTCATCTCAAGATTCCCCATATCAATCATACGGTTGGTAATCTCATGGAGATTTTCGGAATTTTGATGAACAACACCCAAATATTCTTTTTGCGATTCATTTAATTCACCCACCATACCGGAAAGCACCAATTTAAGATATCCTTTCACCGCAGTCAACGGCGTCCTTAATTCATGGGCAATCATCGTAATAAACTCTTTTTTCATACGCTCTAATTCATGGAGCTTTTTATTTTCTACAGAGAGTTCCCTGATCTCCAAAGCACGGTCCACCGTAACGCGAAGTAACTCATTGGAGAAGGGTTTTAAAAGAAAATCCCGGGCGCCGTTTTTCAAGGCTTGAATCGCGGTTTCTATTGTGCCATAGGCAGTCATCACAATGACTTCCGGCGCACCGGGAAGCTGAGTAATTTCATCCAATAATTTCAATCCATTGATGCCGGGCATACGAATATCGGTTATGACCAGATCATAGCCGCCCCCGCGAACAATGTCCAAAGCCTGAATACCATCCTGGACCGTCTTCACTTGGTGTCCTTCATATTCAAGCAATGTAGTTAATGCGGTTCTGATGCCGACCTCATCTTCGGCAATCAATATCTGCGCACTCATTAAGCCCCCCCGGCTAATTCATGAAATAAAGTTTTAAATAAGTAAATAAACCAAAAATTTCCAACCCCAACATCATGCAACTCTCCTCTCATCGTGAACTTTGACAAATAACCGGACGATGTCAGGATCGAATTGTTTGCCTGAAAAACGATGCAATTCATCAATGGCAGCTTCCTCAGTCATGCCCGACCGGTAGGGCCTTTCACTAATCATGGCATCAAAAGCATCCGCAACTGAAATAATCCTGGAGAATAAGGGAATCTGTTCACCGGACAAACCATCCGGGTAGCCGTTTCCGTCAAACCATTCATGATGGTGACGAATCGAGGCTTCACCCTCTACTAAAAATTTGATCGGCCGGATAATACAGCCTCCCAATACCGGATGATTTTTTACAATTGTCCATTCTTCGTTGGTTAACTTGCCGGGTTTTCTTAAAATATCTTCATCGATACCGATTTTTCCAATATCATGCAACAATGCCAAATATTCCAACTGACGCAACTCGCCGGATGATAAATTCAGCGACTCCCCAATCATCATAGAATATTTTGTTACCCGGTCGGAGTGGCCATGCGTATAAGAATCCTTGGTCTCCATCGCCGCCACGAGCGCACGAATTGTATCAGCAAAGTGATTTTGAAGTTCTTCGTAAAGTTGTGCGTTTTCAATCGCAATTGAGGCTTGATTGACCAGTGTTGTAATAAACTGGAAATCTTTTTCATTAAATTTTTTATTCCCGGCAAGATTCGTCAACAACATAAGACCAATCAAATTGGATTTTCGCTTAATGGGCGCAACCATCAATGCACCTAATCCGGAACGCGTCCATAAATCCGAGTCGGATAATTTCATTTTCTCAATATCTTCCAGCAAAAGTCCTTCTTCACGTTGCGTGACCCAATCCATCGCGTATTGGTCTAATGCCATAAATTTTTTCGAATTGGCTTCATCAATCGCATAGGAAAGATCCATCATGATATGACTACTGTTTTTTTCAAACAAAACAACCCGGGCACGGTCTGCATTGACCGATTGACGCGCCATTTCAAGAATAATTGATATAATTTTATTAATTTCAAGCGTCGAATTGATGGTCTTACCGGTTTCATGCAGTACTGCCAGTTCAAAAATAGCCTGATCCAATTTTTTATTCGCCATCTCCATTCGCTGCGAGTACTCTTTTTGCTCTTGAAGATTGGCTTTCAGGCTTTCGCGTTCCTTCTTGAGCGCAACATTGACTGCATTGCGCAGATGCTCAATTTCAAAGGGTTTAATGATATAGTCACTGGCACCGTCTTTAACCGCCCGCACTGCAGTTTCCACGCTCCCGCAAGCCGTGAGCAGGATAACCGGAATCTCATGATTCCAGTTATCCCTTATTTGTTCCATCAATGAGAGACCATTCATATTTGGCATTCGGATATCAGTTAATACCAGGTCATAGCGCTGCTTCCGCAGCAATGTCAAGGCTTCCGTGCCATCGCAGGCCATATCAATCTCATGCCCTTCCTCAGACAAAAGTATGTTAAGAGATTCACGTACACCTCTTTCATCATCCACGACAAGTATATGGGACATAATTTCTCCTTTAACAAAGTTAACTTCCCTTAATATCAATGCAAAACCTTTGCCAACTTCTGTGAATAACTTTAAACTTGATTTAAAATACCCCAAAATTATACGATACTCCATCTAGTGTTATATTCATGATCGAGGTACTCTAAATTGTGCAAATTAATAAGTGAGTTTTGTTGAAAATTATGTGAATAACCTGTTAGGTGCTGTTGAAAACTCTCCAAAGAAAACATGAACAATATTTAGGGCAATCTGCATATATTTATTTCGTTGAAAAAAAAATGAACTATCCCACAAATTTCATTTTTTTAGAACCATTCTTATCCAAATAAGATCAAAACCCTATCCACCCTACTCTCTGATATTAAAGCAGATGAATCGCAGGACCGGCAGATTGCACAGATTACACCGATTTTAAAAAAATGTTAAAGCAGTCGCTTTTACGTTTAATCCTTTAGACCTAATCCAAAAAAACTGCCGGTCCTACGATTCTAATGCCCTCATGTAAAACGCAGGGCGAAATCTACCGGTCTTTTGCCGTACTCCTTCAGAGAGCAAAGGGTGGACCATGCCTTTATTTTCAAACTTTTATAAATTTTTTTTTATTAATTTAGACAGCACTGTCTTAATTTGGAATAATTGGAAAAATTGGATACGATTTTTTTTGGGGGGGCTATTTAAAAATCAAAAAAAATCTACTAAACACATTAAAAACAGGCATCATCTCAAAGCTGACCGCCTTTGATCACTTCCGGTGTAAGAGAAAGCGGAAGAACTATGGTAAACATAGTGCCGCTTCCTTCCTCGCTCTCTACAAGAATTTCACCGCGATGCGCCTCAGCGATGCGCTTGCAAGTTGCCAATCCCAATCCTGTGCCTTCACTTTTCGTTGTAAAAAACGGCTGAAAAATAGAAGTCAGATCCTTGCGCTTGATACCCATCCCCTGATCCGTGATTGAAATCAAAATACACTCACCGGTTTTACCGGTCCCGGATGGCAAGTACTCCTTGATCTCTGCTTTTATCCGGATCAGCCCCTCAGCTTGCGAAGCCTGGATACCGTTGAGAATAATATTCAAAAACACCTGGAAAAGCTGCTGCGGGTCCGCCTGAAACGCTGGGACATTTGCCAGATCTTTCTCAATTACCATGCGCTTTTTACGGATTTGATTGTTCAGCAAGGAAAAAACCCGGTCAATAATCTGCGGTAATGAAATGGATTCAAGACTTGGTGAAGACGGTTTGGAAAAAGCCAGTAAATCAGCGGTAATGCCGGAGAGACGCTCAATCTCAGAGGGAACGATTTCATTGAAACGCTTCCGGAATTCCAAATGTTCATATTTATCCGGCAGCATCTGGATAAATGTTTTAATCGCAGCCAAAGGATTACGGATTTCATGCGCGATCCCGGCTGACATGGTTCCGATAATTGTCAGCCGCTCATTATTCAGCATCTGTTCGTATAACTGTATATTTTCCAATGCTGTTGCCATTTGCGAGCTCAGTGTTTCCAGCAAAGCCAGATCGCGGTGCGTAAAAAGGTCCTGGGAACGTTTCTCCCCCAAAACCATAAACCCGATCAGCGTCTTTTTCAAAACCAGTGGAATAATCAGACCACCGCCGAATTCCTGATCCATAAAACGCTGCATCTCCGCTTTGACCAGATCAAGGATATTTCCTTCCTGATACAAATGACCGAAACGGTGCCGAAATTCACCACTTTCCAGAATTTCCCTTTTCTCCATCAGGTGCTCAACGACAGGATTACTTTCATCCACCTGATCCGGCATCATGGATGAAACCTCACCCTCTTTTTTATGACAGGCATAAATACCTGAACCGACCTTTTCCCGCAAAAACACTGCCACACTTTTCATTTGCATTTCATGCACCAGGCTGTGCGCAACAACACCCAATGCCTCTTCCAGCTTAAAAACCGAATTCAGCCCGCGTGATACCTTTTCCAGAAGCAGATAGTAATCATATTTTTTTTGAAAAAAAATCCGGTCGGTCACATTATCCAGCCAGTTATGTAACGGTTGAATGGTTAACGCCGAAACAACCGCAGCGAACACAACCAAAACAACAGAACTTGACCCGGAAGGTACTATACGCAGTGGAAGCAAAAGAAGAAAAACATACAGCCCTGTCAAAATACTCGTCAAAAACAAATAAAGCGTTGTTCTTTTAATGATAATGCTAATATCAAGAAGACGGTATTTAAATATGGCATAACTAATACTACTTACAAAAAAAATACTTCCATAAGGAGCCAGCCAAACAAAAGAACTATTCCCCATTGCAGGAAGTAACGCACCGGTAATTATACTGGAAACCAAAAAAAACAACATACCGAAAACCACATATGCAATCTGAGTACGTACTATGGATGTCGAATGTAAATATGCGTATATATAGTTAACTATAGTATTAACTATGACATAAACCCAAAACAATAACACAATAAAAAAAAACGAGCCTGCAGGCGCTTTTTCTAAAACGCTTTTCCCTACTGCATTAATTTCACCCAGAAACACTCCATTAATCAAAAATCCGACCAATGTTAAAAACGTAATAATCAATACGCTGAAATTTCTATATTCCAGACTTTTACTTGACTTTCCAATAAATTCCAACGAAAGAAAATACATCGAATAAACAATAGCACTCGCAGAAAGAAGCAACGTTTTAGCAACTATGGCAACAATAAAAACAGAAGTCGCGTTTTTTAATATTTCATAACTTATTATCCAAGAAAATGTTGACAGCGCAATAAAACTGACTTTCCAACGCGCAAGGTTGCGTTTTGCCCCAATCATTAACATTATGGCAAAAAATCCAAATAAGCCTATCAAACTATATAAAATAATTTTCTCAATACCCATGGGTATATACCCGCCTCCAAAAATCCAGGACTACAAATAAAAAACATTACTTTGAAAGAAACTAAAAAATATTTACAAAAAAATTATTTTTTCCGTGCCTGAATCAGGAAATGATTATAATATGTTTTCTCTTTTTCAACAATTTCAAAATCTTCATTTTCTAATGCTACAACTATTTCATTCATACTCGGCTGGTACTTCATCCCGCCCATTTCAAACATCCGTTGTTGAAAGCCCCATATTTCTTCACGAATATCCTCTGGAATACTACTTCTATCACACTCCAAAAGAAAAAAAGCGTACGCCTTATCCGTATTCATTTCACCTTCGAGCATACTTACGACAATAAACATACCGCCGCTTTTCAATACTCTTCCAGCTTCCTGGATGGCCTTTCGCGGATTCTCAAGATTAAAAAGAACATTTACAGATACCACAATTTCAAATTCTCCTACGGGAAAATCAATCGCAGTAATATCACCCATCTCCACTCGAACCGATTTGATATTTTTAAGTTTTTCCTTTGCTTTTCCTAACATAACCGCACTACTGTCAATTGCGATAATCCTGTTATCTGCTGCCAGTCGCATAGCCAAATTCCCGGTTCCGCATCCTGCATCCAGTATATATTTATTTTTTCCAACTATTTCAGCAACTCGCCGCAAAAGTTCTGAATTGATATTCAATTCCGAAACATAATCATAATATTTTCCAGCATATTCATCCCAAAAAACAGGCCATTCCATATTCACGACTTGATATTTTTGAGTATAAAGATCACTGGTCGTGACTTCAGGAACCGTAACCAGATTTTTCTTACTCGTTAAATGAAAAATAACTTCTGCTGACAAAAGTGCTCCTGATAATGTTGCAGTCACACCCATAGAAGGTATGGAACGTTTCTTTTGCAATATCTCATCCAAAACTTCCGCTTCAATATAATTAGGCCATAGAGGAAAAAGTCTGAAAGGATCTAAGTGGCTGGTTTTCTGCAAATCAAAATACTCCTCAAATGTCATCCCATGGGGTGAAAAAGCAAACAGGGATGTACAATATCCAAATATCGGAGCAGAAAAAACATATAAACCATTACTGCGAGCTTTCTGGTATAAGGCTGTTTTTTCTTCTAATGCAAAATATTCTATTGCATCCACCACAACATCAACGCCACTCAGAAATTCTTCAAGATTTGATTTTTCAACACCTTTACGAAACATCTTTATTTCAGCATGAGGATTAATATCCTTAATGATTTTTTCCATAACTTCAACTTTACTATAACCTAAAGTTGATTCCAATGCTCCATATTGCCGATTTCGATCAGATGCTCCAAACACTTCAGGGTCTCCAATATGAAAACACCCAATCCCTGATCGCGCCAGAGCGACTAATTGTATGCCGCCAACTCCTCCCACACCTGCGATGGCAACACAGCTATTTTCCAATCTATCCCGTTCTTTTTGTGTGAGTATTCCAATATTTCTGGAAAACAATTCAGCATAACTCATATCGCTAATAACAATCCTCCGCTTCCTTCTCAGTTCTTTATCGCTCTGTTATTATATTTCTACGCTGCCAAAGAAACAACTTTTTTTTCACACTGTATATTTAATTCTGTTTTTCTCGTGGTATCAACCACTTCACGATTTATAATCCTCTCCGTAGCTCTCATATTTACTATGCCTGACACAAAATACGCATCCCGATCGCAAAGTCCGGAAAACAATTCATTCACTTTTTTATATTTACCATTTGTTCCAGTTGGTAATCCCGCCGGGTACACATTGGGCGCGATACCTGTATTAACATCATAGGTGCTTTCCAAAATACTAGCCACATCTGTATACAGCCGTTTGGTTTCCAAAGATATATTCGAATCACCTGAAATATCCACTTCATCTAAAACATGGTGCATAACTGAGGCTCCATTTTTATTTCTGGTACGTATAATTATTTTCAAATCCTGCTCATGCCCAAAATATCTTTGACGAATAATTTTGTCCCATACATAAAGTTGTATCAAAATTCCAAAAGCACCGCTCCCCTGATATTTAGGATCGACCATGGCCGAATTTAAATACAGCACATCTTGCGCAAGATAACTCTGCGACCCATATGCGACAATCATCCCATCCTTCCGAATCACTGTAAGCCAATCTGAAAATATTGCATTTTTCTTAATCACGTCCATTGGCGCATACACATCAACATCATCCATCGGTTTCTCGAATGCTTTCATGGTTACACTCTGCAATTCATATACAGCCCTTTCCACAATACCGTGTTCAATAAATTTTATCATTGGATTACGAATAAGCTCCGCTTCGAATCCACCTCGTATTTGATAGAATTCGCTATCCTGAAAATAATAGCGCTTGTTGGTTGACTTCGAATAACTCAGAATATTTCCTACAAAAAAACTTCCCTGCTTTTCAATAACATTGCTTATCAAGTTCATCCCCCCCAAAAAGATCACTCCGACTTAGATGCACGCCATCCGCAAAGTTTCATCAATCAAGTCATTGACTTCATTTTGCGAAATAACTGCGGATTGTTTTGTCTGAATATTTTTCATGGCAATGGTTTTTTCGGCACTGCCGGCCGCATGTTTGACCACATCCTGGACCTCGTGAATGTCAAAAGGCTTGCCGACAAAATCACTGGCACCACCGCGAAAACAATTAGCCACCATGGCCTGGTCGTCGTAAGCGGACATGACAACCATTTGTGAATCCGGTGAAAATTTCTTCACCATCTGCATGGCTTCAATACCGTTGATTCCGGGCATTTTGTAATCCATCAGAATAACCGAAGGCTGTTTGGCATAAGAAACTTTAACAGCATCCTCACCGGTGGCTGCAAACAGCAGCTCATAATCTTCTTCAAACACAAGCTTGAGCGCTTCTTTTAATCCGTGATTGTCATCGACAATCAGCATTTGCTTCTTCATTTCCTTTCCTCCTTTTTTGGGTGTTTCAACGTGCTCTGGTACAAAAAACGCCTAGTCTTTTTTCTTCCACCTCCTTTTCCTCCGATTGAATCATCCCCGCACTCCCCCGGCATCCGGCATCCGCCGGACAAGTACGCCGGACAAGTGCGCCGGGCAAGTGCGCCGGGCAAGAGCACGGGGATTCCTTTAATCGTAATATTCCGGACAAATGCCTCTTGGTATATGACCCACAAGGCATAGATTTCTTGCATTTTTTTTACAATTTTTTTTGGGGGGGTTCTTAGAAGTGTCCTTGAAAGCAATTTTTTTAAATAATCTTGTTTTAAAAAAATCGTCTTCCCAGATACGGTACAAGAAGAACTGTTGAGAAACAATATGAAGTGGTTACAATGCGTCGTGGAAGGAAAAACACCATAGAAAGCTCTTCGACAGTCAAAACAACTGCCGCCAAACAATTCGGAATTGTATACCAACGTACTACAGCTTCCCAAAGCCCCCCCTTCACTATGAGAAACGTACTATCACGATTGGTTATGCAATCTTATTGACGGCGAATACCTAATTCATCCATTTTAATAATAAGCGTATTGCGATGGATTCCCATCACCTTGGCTGCTTTGGTTTGGTTCCAACGCAATTTTTCTAAAACACGCAAAATAAATTGCTTTTCAAACTGGTGCCGGGCTTTCTTAAGTGAAATCGCCTCACCTTCGCTATCCATTGTTTCTGTCAATGCCTGATTTGTCAAGATATTTGATGGCAAATCACTGGCTGCAATCGTATTACCATTGGAGAGCAACACAACCATCTCCAGCATATTCTCCAATTCTCTGACATTACCTGGCCAGTTATAATTCACCAAAAGACTCATGGCTTCCGCTTCAATTTTTTTTAACGGTTTATTGTGGCGTTCCAAACTAACCCTAACGAAATGCTCAACCAAAAGCGGAATATCCTCACGGCGTACTTTCAACGGCGGTATTTCAATTGGCACAACTTTCAAACGGTAGTACAAGTCTTCACGAAAACGGCGCTGTTTGATTAATTCTTTTAAATCCACATTGGTGGCAGCAATCACGCGAACATCAACCGGAATAACCTCATTGGAACCCACGCGGACAATTTCTTTT
The DNA here is from genome assembly GCA_021108215.1 of bacterium. NCBI lineage: Bacteria > bacterium. The sequence continues at coordinate 263,851 of JAIORK010000049.1, forward strand.
TCCTGAAGTACGCGCAGCAGCTTTGCTTGTACCGGCAGGGGCAATTCCCCAATATCATCAAGGAAAATAATACCATTACTGGCATATTCAAATTTCCCGATTTTACGCGACACTGCCGAGGTAAATGCGCCGCGTTCATGCCCGAAAAATTCACTTTCAACAAGTTCGCTGGGAATCGCGGCGCAATTCACTGCAACAAAGGGATTTGTTTTCCGGTTCCCTCTTTTCCACAACTCCCGGGCAACCAATTCCTTGCCCGTACCGCTTTCACCTTCAATTAAGACTGTGCTGTCGGCATCCGCCACTTTATCAATCAATGAAAAAACACTCTCCATGGCCGCGCTCTTGCCAATGATATCATACGCAGCCAGCCGTTTAATTTCAGTACTGAGAACCTCATTCATTTTAGTAAGTTTTCTTTTTTCCAATGCGCGATTGATAATGACAGTTAGTTCTGCAATATCAAAAGGTTTGGTAACATAATCATACGCGCCATATTTAATGGTTTTGACTGCTGCTTCCGCTGTGTTATTGGCGGTCACCATAATAACATCGAGTTGAGAATCATGCTGTTTAAGTTGACGCAGGGTTTCAATACCATCGGTGTCAGGCATATTCACATCCAGTAAAACCAAATCAATATCGGGAGATTTTTGAACACGCTCAATCGCTTCAACTCCGCTGGAAACAGGAATGGGATTATAATTATCCTGCAACATTAGGCTTAGTGCTTCTAAAACGGGGGGATCATCGTCAACAACCAGGACATTCGCTCTCATCCGGATCACTCCTAAATAATTTTCTTTTACTTTACTATATATTTTTTATTTGTCAATGATAAATATGAAGTATCCCCACATTTTTTTGTTCAATTTGCACATTTTATTGTAACTTAACTCTAAAAAAGTTGCACTTTTCGACTTTTGCTTTTTTCAATTATACTGTTTGGGGTATTTGGATATTAAAAAACAATTGCTTAGCACCAATTTGTTGTACGCAACACACACCAACAATACTATATCTGGCATACGTCAATACTGCTTGAATTCAGGCAGGGACACAGCATCCCACATGCGCCCAGTATGCGCCGGGCAGGCGGGACAAGTTGCTGTGCCCTTACTGTTATCTATTTAATAACTGCAATTCTGTGTATCTCCGCATCCCGGCCTTTCAGCTCGATGCGCACAATATAAATGCCTGCCGCAACCGAAACACAATCCCAGATCACCACTTGCCCCCGTCCGGCAGGTAGGGCCTGCTCCAAAGATGCAATACGCTCTCCGGAAAAATTATAAATATCGATCTTCACCTGCGCCGGATTATCCAGATGCATAAGAAACCGCACTTCATCCCTGGCAGGGTTGGGCCATGGTAAAACTAACTTTCCACGTAGGTCGACATCGCCAAGTCCAGGTGTGGGTGTGAGTGTAACAGTTGCTGTCAAAGTAGGTGTGCTCGTCTTTGTAATAAAAATAGTTTGGGTCGGTGTGGGCGTCGGTGTGCGTGTTCCTGTTGGTGTTACTGTCACAGTTGCTTCTGCCACAGAAAAGGAAATGGATGCAAATCGTGAGTTGCCTGCCCAATCACTTGCCATCACTTCCAAAAGATGCCCGCCCGAGGCAGTAATTGGCATCTCAGACACATAGGCAGCGCCATCCAAAGTCCATACGGTTTCCCTCAGATAATCATCTGAAATTGTAATACTTGGATTCAAAGGCGGCGCATAGACACCCTCCTCCACCGGCAGCACAACATCAATCACAGGCTGGGTATTATCTATAACCACATCCCCGGACTTGGCTACCTCCGAATTCCCCACATTGTCAAAACTACGATAATATGCTTGATTGAGTCCCTCTATTGTCAGGATTACCTTGTCCCCTGGAATATAACTAAACCATTCACCGCTGCCGGCACTATTAATTATCTGATACTCCGTATGGTTGACACCCGATCCCTGGTCTGTTGCAGAAAAAACATACATGGTTGCGAAGGTTGCAAACTGTTGATCATCCGGCCCGATAACAATTTCCGGTCCCTCGGTTTGAATGCGTGTTTCCGGCAAGCTGGTATCCACATAGAGGGGACCCATCTGCTTCCAGGCTTCCACATTTCCGGTGACATCAATGCTTCTATAGTACAAACCGGCTTCAGTGTCTGTCAAACCACTCAACGTAAATGGTTGATCGTAGGTGCTGAATATTTTCACCAAATAGGGTTCGCTTGGTTGCGGCACCTCAATCGCCCACTCGATTCTCTCAATATCAACCGCAGTGCCGCCCTGTTCATCTGCTGCCAACACGACTTTGGTTTCAGCATTCACATAAACAAGCGTATCCGGTTGATACTGTATCCCCTGTATCAGCGCCGAGGTTGTGGGTGTCAAATTATTAAATACAACTGCCTTTGTGTGAATGGCTTCCTGATTATCCAGATGATCGACTGCATAATACTGAACAGTATGTTCGCCCGGATCAGTTATATGCAGCGGTGCCGTATACAGTTGCCAGTTCCCGTCAATCGCCGCATGAATGTCCTTGACCCCGGTTGACGCCGGACCCGTGTCCTGTGCTGAAATCTGTATCGTATGGCCGTTTCCACAAATGATTTTATCGGCTGTTTCAACCGACTCACCCTGAACAGTGATCTGGCTTGCCGGAGCTGCCGTATCAATATTGAAATAAATCCCTGCAGTACTTTCTACACCTGCTTGGGTGCGAACCACCAAGGACGCAATATAAAAACCATCGTCAGGCGCATCCCATTCCCCCAAAACATCCCCGTTCACTGCGATATCATTTTGAATAATCTCTGTCGGCGGTATCCCGCCTGACAAACTCGCAACTATAATCACATATTCATCAAAATCATATCCGGCAGCGATTCCTTCAAAAATTACATGCCCGGTCATTTCGGCATTCATCACAGGTGATGAGAATACGGCAATCGGCTGACCATGGGTGACCGTGATGGTTCCCTGTTTTTCAATAGCCACACCTGCGCCCTGTGCGGAGAGAACAAAAGTATAGGTTCCCTCTCCCACAGGATTATTGCCATTGTCCGTCGCATCCCATGCCGCATTAAGCGTAACCGGATAGGTACTGCCCGGGTCTTGCGTTGGCGAAAGCGTTTTAACCACCGCATTGTTTTCATCATACATTGTCATGACAATGCTGCTGACACTGCCATGCAGGGTGTAATAAATGGTTGTGCTCTCCTGACCCGCGACATCGAGCAGTATCACCTCCGGATCGGCATGCACATCAAAGATCAAATTTGGTCCCAAATTGGCTATATCCACCTTGCGCATCACAATTTTCCTGTTCTGCGCTTTGTCCCAGACCTCAAGCTTGAGCCAGTACCCGCCCGGCATCAGGCTGGAGGTATCCCATTCACCTAAGGTATTGTTCTTCACTTGAAGTGCAGACGTTTTCAGCGTTGTCCAGGTCAGCGCATCTGCTGAAGTGCCAAAGGACAACGTATATCCCTCAAAATTCAGGTCAGCAGCCGATCCTGTGATATCCGTATCCCCATCCAAGGGCATATTCAAAACAGCGGTCAGATTGGCATACTGGTCCGGCCGGTCCAAATCAGAAACAAAGGTTTTGCCGTCAAGATTGACATACGCAATCAGCGACACATCCGGTGACCAGACTACCATGCGCCGGACATTGGTATCCACCAGCGTGCTGATGGTGTCGCTATTATCCAACACCTTGATCAAAAAAGGCCCGGATTGAAATGCCGTCAAATTGCCATCACTGCTCAACTCCGGATATAACCCTTGCATGATCGGTCCGGTAACCTGCTTGGTATCAATGTTCACTTTGTATACTTGACTGGTGTATGGATCATCGTCATTGCAATAATATATGTACTGTGAATCCGGCGACCAGCTCGGGAAATAACCTGGCTGGAATGATATAGTACTGCCGTCATCAACGGTTTTGTATGTTATTTTTCCGTCGGCGTCATTGATATACACAATCTTTGACCCATCCGGTGACCAGTTACCATAAAATCCATACGCAAATGGTGTCGTCAAATTTGTTGTACCGATATCATTGACAAAAATCCGCACACCCGAATCGTGTGTATCAAACAATATTTTTTTACCATCCGGAGAAATATCCGGCCTAAATATATTGCTAATCGCGCCTCCTGGAATATCCGTAATTTGCACCGGATTTCCGGTGCCATCAACATTTTTCATAAAGATATTGCTGATCCCGCTAATTTCATGAGCATACACAATTTTTTGATTGTCCGGCGTCCAGCATACTTTATAATTAGAATCCGTCGCTCCCAGTATCTGGGTTGTAGCAGTAATATTAATATTCTCCGGATAGCGGTTGGCATCCAATACCAGTTGAACATCTTTGGTGGTCTCATTGTTGCCGGCATCTGTGGCAATCAAGCGGCAGGTGACCATGCCGTCCTCTACTGCAAATCCATTATAGTCACTCCCATTCCATATTCTTGTCTGCGCGCTGGAATCAGTAGCCAGAGTCAAGTCATTGCGCGTGGCGGAAAGCTTATCAATCACAATGATCTTGTTCTCATGGTGATTGGTCTCGTCAATCTGCAAGGAAAAGGTAGTTTCTGTCTGAGGACTGCCGGTAGACGTTGCGGCCGGAGAAATAAACTGGGGTGAGAGGCTGAAACCATTGATCCGCGGCGGGATATTATCCACCAAAACTAAAATAGTCACCGGTGTTGTGGACACGCCCGCTTGGTTTTGGGCTGTCAAACGCAGGCTATACGAGATCGTCTCGCTCTGCTCAAGAGTAGATGTATCCCATTGGAACAACTCTCCACTAATTGCGTCATTGCTGACATTCGTATCATGCAGAATACTCCAGCCGGTGACTCCCTGCTTTTGATACTCAATTTTATAGGAATCCAGTAGAAATCCGGTAACACTGCCGGATATTGCAGCATCAAGCCCATAGGTGCTATTCAAAGGCATATCCAGCGTAACCACAGGCGGTGCATTGGCCAGGGCAACCTGGGTATCCTTGGGCAATGACCAGTATCCTTGCCCATCTTGCGCCTTGATTCTCAAAGTGTAATATCCATCCATTGGGGTAAGCGCTGCTCCGTTGCCGGCCTAGGCAATGGTATTGTTGCCTTCCACACCGGTTGATGTAACTGTCTGGACCACTGTGCTGTTTTGGTCCAGCACTTCCATCTGTACACTGCCCGGCTTGCTCAATGTATAATTCACCACCGCGCTGGTGCCAATTGCGATCACTGATGGCGCTACAGACTGTATTGTCACAATCGGCGCTTCATGGATCTGGACTGGAAAATATTTATAATCCCACTTGATGGCATGACCATTGGCATTGTTGTCAAATGCGATCAACTCAAATTGATACCACCCGCCGGGACAGATATTTCCGTTGTTGTCCCTGCCATCCCAAACTTCCTCATGACGCCCCAAACCTTTTGGTTGATCCACCAGCAATGTCCGGACCGTATTACTATTGGCATCTTTCACATGCAATTTCACAAACCCATTCTCAGTTAATGTATATTTTAATTTTGTAGTATTATTCTCAAGTGCCAAGGGATGGAAGTACGCAGGTTCCGCCGAAAGATTGATTGCTTCCATGCCGAGCCGGAAACTCTGGATACGTTTTTTCTCTACTGTCACAGCTTGACTCAAAGACCCAAACCCACTTGAATTTGGTACAAATGTAATATCACGCAATTCATTAAATGGATCACCGGGATTTCCCTGATATGACTTTAAATAGTCAAAATCCTGGCTCACAAGATGAATTTGATTATTTCTTTCATCAACAATGTACAAACCACCGTTACCCAAGGCAACATCCGTAAACAAAATATCCGCAGGAAGCTCCCCACCCTTAGATAATGCTGATACAAATACATATCCAGCATCCGAGACATTTAATTTTTGTATTCTATTATTTCCCGTATCTGCGACATACAACACATTCCCTTGTGCCGCCATACCGCGCGGGGTATTGAATTGACCATCACCTGACCCTACTTCACCTATTTTAAGGATAAAATTACCAGCCGAATCAAACATTTGTATGTCCTGACGCGATAAATCAGAGACATACACCCTGGTCACTCCTGAATTATTCTTAGTTATTTCAATATGAAATGGATCAACAAATTGTGCATTACCGCTACCAATTTCACCAAATGAAGCTACATACTGCAATCGATGTCCATCACCGCTTACATCAACCCTATATTTCACTATTTTATAATCATAGACATCTGTCACATAGATATATCCATCCCCATCTGCTGCAATCGCCCGGGGATATTTCATGGTTTGATACATGTCACGAATACCATATTTTTCATTCTGGGGATTGTAATGATTCCATATCAAACGGTTAAAACCAGGATCGACTATGACCATAGTACCATTCAGAAACTGCCCTAAGTACGGTGTCGGATCACCTGCTAATTTCAATGTCGTTATCGCTGTTGCATTATAAATAAGATCGCCAGTAGTATTGAAATCATGCTTATATCGCGCATTGTCATACCGCTCATCAAAATATAATCCCGCCCAACAAATATTGTTAGCCGACCCGTTTTCTCAGCGATAGTGACCTCAAGCCCAAGGGAGAATTAACTATTCAGGA